>NZ_JBEXZS010000263.1:0-49448 GCF_040593685.1 Methylobacterium sp. EM32
GATCCCGCCCCGTTTCCCCGCGTCGCCGCGCGGAGCGAAGCCCCAAGGAGTGAAGCCGTGCCGATGGTCGCGACCGCCCCCGACGACGAGACGCTGCCGCAATACCACATCGAGGCGCAGACCTCGCTGGTCGAGCGCCAACTGCGCTCGCTCAAGCACGGCGACGCCTTCGCGGTGCTCGACAGCTACGGCGACATCGGCGTCTTCCCGGGGCCCGAGGGGCTGTACTTCCAGGACACGCGCTTCCTGTCGCGCCTGGAGCTGACCGTCGAGGGCCAGCGGCCGATGCTGCTCGGTTCGGTGGTGCAGGACGACAACGGCGCCCTCTCGGTCGACCTGACGACGCCGGACATCCGGTTGGACGCCGGCGACGAGACCAGCATCCCGCGCGAGATCATCGCGCTGGAGCGGACCAAGTTTCTGTTTCGCGGCACCTGCTACGACCGGATCGGCCTGCGCAACTACGACACCAAGCCGCGCCACCTGCGCGTCTCCTTGAGCTTCGACGCCGATTTCCGCGACCTGTTCGAGGTGCGCGGCAGCGACCGGGCGCATCGCGGCAAGCGCAGCGTCGAGGTGACGGGCGCCAACGAGGTGACGTTCACCTATGACGGGCTCGACGAGCGCCGCCGCACCACCCGCCTGCGCTTCGGCCCCAGACCCGCGCGGCTCGAGGCGAACCGGGCCGAGTTCGAGGTCCGGCTCGCCCCCGGCGGGCGCGCCTCGCTCTTCGTGCGGGCGATCTGCGACACGGTCGATCTCGGCCGCGCCGGCTTGGCCGTACTCGGCAGCGCCCTGCCCTTCACCCACGCCGCCTATCCGAGCCCGCGCCGCGAGGACGGCCATCCGAAGGGCGAGGGCATGACCTTCGCGCTCGCCTATCGCGACGCGCGGCGCGACCTGCGCAAGGCCACCGCCAACATCACCACGATCGAGAGCTCGAACGACCAGTTCAACGAGGCCGCCTGCCGCGCGACGGCCGACCTCTACATGCTGCTCAGCCGCACGCCGAACGGCGTCTACCCCTATGCGGGCATCCCCTGGTACAGCACGGTCTTCGGCCGCGACGGCATCATCACCGCCATGATGACGCTGTGGATCGATCCCGAGATCGCCAAGGGCGTGCTGCGCCACCTCGCGGCGACGCAGGCGACGACCGTCGACCCCGCCGCCGACGCCCAGCCCGGCAAGGTCCTGCACGAGACCCGCAACGGCGAGATGGCGATCCTCGGCGAGGTCCCGTTCAAGCTCTATTACGGCACGATCGACGCGACGCCGCTCTTCGTGATGCTGGCCGGGCAGTATTACGAGCAGACCGGGGACCTCGCGACCATCCGGGCGATCTGGCCCAACCTTCTGGCGGCGCTGAACTGGATCGACGAGTACGGCGACCGGGATGGGGACGGCTTCGTCGAATACGCCCGCGAGACCGAGAAGGGCCTGGCCAACCAGGGCTGGAAGGACAGCCACGATTCGATCTTCCACGCCGACGGCCGCATGGCGCAGGGGCCGATCGCCCTCTGCGAGGTCCAGGGCTACGTCTACGCCGCCAAGAAGGGCGCCGCGAAGCTCGCCGCGCTGATGGGCGACGACGTCCTCTCCGAGCGCCTGAAGGGCGAGGCCGAGCGGCTGCGCCAGGCCTTCGACGAGAAGTTCTATCTCCCTGAACTCGGCACCTACGCGCTCGCCCTCGACGGCGAGAAGCGCCCCTGCGCCGTGCGCTCCTCGAATGCTGGGCACGCGCTGTTCACCGGCATCGCCTATCCGGAGCGGGCTTCGAGCGTCGCCGCGGTGCTGATGTCGAAGGACGGGTTCAACGGCTGGGGCGTGCGCACGATCGCGGTCGGCGAGGCGCGCTACAACCCGATGTCGTACCACAACGGCTCGATCTGGCCGCACGACAACGCCCTGGTGGCGCTGGGCCTCGCCCGCTACGGCCTGAAGGCCGAGGCCGCCCGGGTGTTCGAGGGCCAGCACGGCGCCTCGCTCTACCAGGAGGGGCGGCGGCTGCCGGAGCTTTTTTGCGGCTTCATCCAGCGCAAGCAGCGCGGGCCGACGAATTATCCGGTGGCGTGCAGCCCGCAGGCCTGGGCGGCGGCCGCACCCTTCGCGTTCCTCGCCGCCTGTCTCGGGCTGGAGCTGCGCCACGACCGCAACCGGATCCGTTTTCGCGATCCGATCCTGCCGGCCTTCCTCGACGACGTGCTGATCCGCAACCTGAAGCTCGGCGACAGCCACGTCGACCTGCTGATCCATCGTCACGGCAGCGACGTGACGGTGAACGTGGTGCGCCGGACCGGCGACGCACAGGTTGTGTTGCTGAAGTAAAAAAGCGATGGGCCGGGACATGCCCGGCCCTTCGATGCTCCCCGCGCGGGTCTTCTTACAAAGAGGCCCGCGCCCGGAGCGCTCCGTGATCCATCCCGCGCGGAAAAACGCGGCGGTGCGCCGTGCTTAGCGCGGCGCCAGGATCATGATCATCTGGCGGCCTTCGAGCTGCGGCTCGCTCTCCACCTTGGCGATTTCCTGCGTCTCGGACTTCACGCGCTCAAGCAGGCGCAGGCCCAGATCCTGGTGCGCCATCTCGCGGCCGCGGAAGCGGAGGGTCACCTTGACCTTGTCGCCTTCCTCGAAGAACCGCTGCACGGCCTTCATCTTGACTTCGTAGTCGTGCTTGTCGATGCCCGGCCGGAGCTTGATCTCCTTGACCTCGACGGTCTTCTGCCGCTTGCGCGCCTCGGCTTGCTTCTTCTGCTCGTTGAAGCGGAAGCGGCCGTAGTCGAGAAGCTTGCAGACCGGAGGCACGGAGTTCGGCGCGATCTCGACGAGGTCGAGGCCCGCCTCTTCGGCGACCTGCAGCGCTTCGAAGAAGCCCATGACACCGCGGTTCTGACCGGTATCGTCGATGAGCTGCACCTCGCGGACGCCGCGGATGTCCCGGTTGGCGCGCGGCCCGTCTTTCTGCGGGGCCGGCATGGCTCTCATAGGTCTGCGAATGGCTTCATTCTCCTCAATCACGTCGTCCGGCGGCGGCCCGCCGACCATGTCCTTCCGGACCAGTCCCGAACCACCGCGCGGGCATACTCGTGGTGTACGCTAGCACCTTGGCGAGATCGCCCGGTTTGTCAACTCGCGCAAGTGGAACTTGGTTGCCGAGATCCGGCTCGGCCCGGGAGGCGATCCCGGATTCGTGATCCGGGTGCGCCGGCCCGCTCAAGCCCCCTCCCCCGCCGGTGCGACGCCGAGGAGCGCGGCGTAGATCGCCAGGGTGTCGGCCAGCATCAGCTCGAGGGAGAAATGCGTCTCGACGTGGCGGCGGGCGCGGCGCACCAGGGCGTCGCGGGCGCTGGCGCCGAGCTGCAACGCCTCCGCAACGGCGGCGGCCAGGGCCTGCGGGTCGCCGGCGGGCACGCGCCAGCCGGTGCGCTCGTGCGCCGGCACCTCCGGCGGGGCGAGCACCGTTTCCGGCACGGCGCCGAGATCCGAGACGACGACCGGCGTGCCGAGGGCCTGGGCCTCGACCGCGGAGCGGCCGAAGGCCTCGGGCTCGGTCGAGGGCACCACCACGACGGAGGCCGCCCGGTATGCCGCCGGCATGTCGCCGCAATGGCCGACGCGCTTCACCTGGGCTGAGAGGCCGTGGGCGGCGATCATCGCGTCGATCTCCCGCAGGTAGCCCGTGCGCCCCTGCGGATCGCCCGCCAGCACCACCGTGAACTCGGACAGCCCCTGGGCGCGCAAAGCCGCGGCCGCCTCGATCAGCACGCGGTGGCCCTTCCAAGGGGTGAGGCGGGCGGCGAGCAGCACCACCCGCTCGTGCGGGGCGACGCCCCAGGCCCGGCGCAGGGCCTCGACCCGCTGCGGCGTCACCTGGGCGGGCGCGAAGGCGGCGAGATCGGTGCCGCGGTGGATCACCCGCACCCGGTTTCCGGCGATCTGCGGAAACAGGCGCCGGATCGCGTCGGCGGTGAAGTGCGAGTTGGCGATCACCGCGTCGCCGCGGGCCATCACCGAGTTGTAGAGGAGCTTCGCCGGCGAGCGGCCGGCATAGCTGCCGTGATAGGTGGTGACGAAGGGGATGCGCAGCCGCCGCGCCGCGCCCAGCGCCACCCAGGCCGGGGCGCGGGAGCGGGCATGGATCAGGTCGACCCGCTCCGCGCGGCAGATCCGCATCAGCCGGCCGACATTGAGCGCCATGACGAAGGGATTCTTGGTCCGCGCCGGGAACGGCACCCAGGCGCCGCCCTTGGCCTGCAACTCGCCGACGAGGCGGCCGCCCTCGGTGGCGACGAGCGCGCGGGCGCCCGCGGCGGCGAGCGCCGCCGCCACGTCGACGGCGGTGCGCTCGGCGCCGCCGGCGTCGAGCTCCGGGATGATCTGGAGCACGGTGCGGCCCGCCAGCGGATGGCTCGCGGCCGGGAACGGCGTGGCCTGGCTCGACGGCATGGGACTCCGGGTCAAAGTTCTGATCGCAGCACTCGCGGCGTGACGGTGCCCGCTCCGCGCAGGGTTCGACGAAGGGCCGACGGAACGCCGGCCGGATCTCGCATATGGTCGCCGGCCGCCTCCGGTGTAGAACCCCGCCGTCGCGGTCCGCTCACGGACGATGCATCAAGGTCGCCCTACGTTGTTGCGGATCGGTAAACCTTGGGCGCCGGCCGCCCGCGGCAAGAGCGGCGTTCGATCGCGTGGCGATCGAACGCCGCTCTACATCTTTGATTTTGCAGCATTTTCTACGACGAACCGGTGTCCACTTCGTCGGAAAATGCTCTGGGGTTGCACATTGAATAACGGGGATAACGTCATGCAAGAACCCGCGCGCACACCTGCCGAGATGCTGCCGGTGCGGGGCCGCCGCCTGGCCACCCTGGTGCGGCCCGGTGCCGGACCGCCGGTGGTCTGGCTCGGCGGCTTTCGATCGGACATGCGCGCCACCAAGGCCGAGGCCCTGGACGCATGGGCGGCGCGGGAAGGCCGCGCCTTCGTGCGCTTCGACTATACCGGCCACGGCGAGTCGGAGGGCACCTTCGCCGATTGCACGATCTCGGACTGGCTGGCGGACGCGCAAGCCGTGATCGCCGCCCTGGCGCCGGCGCGCCCGGTGCTCGTCGGCTCCTCGATGGGCGGCTGGATCGCGCTGCTCGCCGCGGCGAAGGTCCGGCCCGCCGGCCTGGTTCTGATCGCCCCCGCGACGGATTTCACCGAAGAGCTGATGTGGAAGCAGTTCCCGGAGGAGATCCGCCAGCAGGTGATGCGGGACGGGGTGTGGCGGCGCGAGTCGCAATACTCGCCCGAGCCGACCCCGGTGACCCGGGCACTGATCGAGGACGGGCGGCGCCACCTGATGCTCGGCGGCCCCATCGATCCGGGTTGCCCGGTGCATATCCTCCAGGGCATGGCCGATCCGGACGTGCCCTGGCCGCACGCGATGACGCTGGTCGATCGGCTGCCGGCGGCCGGCGTGGTCCTCACCCTGATCAAGGAGGGCGACCACCGCCTCTCCGGGCCGGCGGATCTCGACCGGCTGGTCGCGGCAGTGGAGGGGATCGTGCCGCGGGAGGTTTCGGGCGCCTGACGAAACCGCAGGATCGCCCCGCTTCCGGCGCCGCCGTGAGGGCCCGCCTGTCCGCTGACGGGGTCTTTGTCGGGGATGATCGGCGAGGCGGGCCTCGATGGCGCGCCTCGCGATCTGCAACCAAGGCGACAAGACACGAGCGCAGCACAACTTGACCGGCTCCGGATTTGCTCCAGAGCGCAATTCATTTTGATGCGCCGTATCAAGGCTTGATCCATCTCGACGCGCAGGCTCTATCGTTCTTTTGCAGACAATAGAGAGTTCGGGCCTCTCGGATGGATGACGTCACGCAGAAGGGCATCGACATCGGTGCCCTCGCCTCCGATATCGTCGGCGCCTACGCTATGAGAAACAACATTCCGGTCTCGAAGCTGCCGGGCCTCGTGGCGGCAACCCATGCGGCCCTGGTGAAGTTTTGTCCCCCGTCGGCGCCCGGGGACGGCAGGCCGATGCCGGCCGCCTCGATCCATCGGACGATCACCCCGGACCACATCATCAGCCTGGAAGACGGCAGGCCCTACAAGTCGCTCAAGCGCCACCTGACCATACGCGGGCTCACCCCGGACGAGTATCGCCGCAAGTGGGGCCTGCCACCGGACTACCCGATGGTCGCGGCCAACTTCACGGCCGAGCGCTCCAAGCTCGCCAAGAGCACCGGATTCGGTCGCACCAGGTTCGGCCGCGTCCGATGCAGTCCGGCCACCGGTCAGCCGCCGAGGGTCGAAGTCGTTCGAACCGGGCGAAGCGAATCTGGGCGTTGTCATCTTAACGCGGAAAAACTTTAACCACTCGTCGATCTCGCACCTGCTCTACGGACGAGCGCCTCGTGGCGATACTCGCTCGGACTCATGCCGAACTGGCTGCGAAATCGACGAGAGAAATGGGCCTGATCCGAGAAACCGCATCGATAGGCGATCTCTTGCAGCATCATATGGGCGCTGATGGGATCGGAAAGACGGCGTGCCGCATTCTCCAGCCGCCTGTGCCAGATCCAGGCGGCGATATTCTGCCCGCTCTCGCGAAACAGAACCTGAAGATGGCGCAGAGATACGCCGACGGCACTCGATACCTGCATCGGGCTCAAATCGGCATTGCCGATGTTGTTGTCGATGTAGGATTTCGCCTTTTGCATGGTCAGCGACGACCTGAGGGATCCGGGAACCTCCAGCGCCATCCGCTCGGCGATGCTCGCGGCGACGAGATCGATGCCCGTCGCACTCATGCGCTCGGCCGATTCCGGCGTCAGCTGTTCGCTCAACTGGCTGAGATTATGCAGGAACGACCGCGCCAGCGCCGTGACCGGAAGATGCCCTCCGACGCCCAAGCCGACGAAATGGCGGGACGATCCGAGGACGCGCTCCAGGCGATCGCGCGGAATCTCGATGGCCAGAACTTCGCTATATCCTTCGTGCTCGATGGTCCAAGGCGTGTTGGGATCCCGTACCGAGAGATCCCCCGCCCGGTCGATGGTGGAGCGGTCGTTCTGGTTCGCCTTCACGGATCCGGAGAGCACGACGCTCAAAAATAGATGATCTGTCTTATTATTCTGGTGTCGGATCGTCTGTGGTGTGGTCGAAGCGCGCAAATTCTGCAGGGAAAACTTCGTGAAGACGAACGAACCGACCGTGGTGCCTTCGATCACAGCTTGGAACGGTTCGTCGCTCGAGGAACTCTGCACCATAGGGACCAACCGATCCTCGCAGAGCTCACGCCACTGGCGAAACCGATCCTCGGGACGGACGTTGGCGGTCGTGAATAATGTTTGCATCTCGAAGGGGGCAATTGTCTTTAGGGCAATATGTTCCGATCTAAGATCTTACAATATCCGACACAATCCCGAAATCATCAATCGCCCTATATATCCTTTTATTCCTATTCCAGTATCTGAAAGGCCTGCACACCGCGCAGGCCTTTCGAGGGGCCGAGATCTCGCGCGGGCGCGCCGAGGGCCCGCGAGCCAGGTCGCGGCCGTTTCGCGGGGCGGTTCCGGACCCGGACCGACCGGACGCGATGCGCCCTACGCCATCAGGTCCCCCTCCGCCAGCCGCAACCCGTCCAGCTCCGGCAGCAGGACCACGCTCTCCTGCTCGTTCGGGTCGGTGCGGGCGATGACCGCCGTGCAGGTCTCGGTCCGGCTGGCATTGTAGGGCAGGTGCGGCATCCCGGCCGGGATGTAGACGAAGTCGCCGGCCCGGCTCCAGAGATGCTGCTCCAGCCGCTCGCCGTACCACATGCCGGCGACGCCGGAGAGCACGTGGAGTGCCGTCTCGTGCGCCTCGTGCAGGTGGGCCTTGGCGCGGGCCCCGGGCGGCAGGGTGACGAGCTGCATGTGCAGCGCCTTCGACCCCACCGATTCGGCCGAGACCGCCGGCGCGTAGGTGAGGGCCTGCTTGCCGACGTAATCGGGGCCCGGGCGCACGACCCGGCAGGTAGTCTGGGGTGACGACAGGTCCATGGCGCGTCCTCCGCTGGAGCGGAGGGAGCTTAGGCCAGGGCGCCGCGCTTAGAAATCCGCCACCTTCCCCCAGGCCGAGGCGGCGAACCGGTCCGGGTGGTAGGGCTTGGGATCGACGATCGGCGCGGCGCCTGAGGCGAGGTCGGCGATGAGGTGGCCGGCGCCGGGGCCGATGCCGAAGCCGTGGCCGGAGAAGCCCGCTGCCAGGATCAGGCCCGGCACGCCCGTGACCTCGCCGATCCCCGGCACGCCGTCGGGGGTTGAATCGATGTAGCCGGCCCAGGAGGCGGTGATCGCGGTGCCGCGCAGGGCCGGCAGCAGCTCGAGGGCCCGACGGTGGGTCTCGGCCACCAGCCGCGCGTCGGGCCGGGGATCGAGGATGCGCATGCGCTCCATCGGGGTCTGTTCGTCGAGGCGCCAGCGCGCGGCGGTCTCGTGGCCGCTGCGCCAGCCCTCGGTGCCGCCCGGCCGCAGGGCGCGCCAGCGCTTGGCGAACATCGGCACGAATTCCCGCGCGAACAGGATCTGCTGCGGGGTCGGATCGACGCTGGCCCGGCCGCTGATGGCGAGCGTGTGGCCGCCGGTCTCGCCGCGCCGGGTCACCGAGATCTCGGCGGTGTGGAGCGCGTCGGGCAGGCCTTCGACATGGGGCCCGACCGCCAGGATCGACGAGCGCACCGCCGATTGCGGGAAGCGGATGCCGAGCTGGCGGCAGAACGACGAGGCCCAGGCGCCGCCGGCCATCACCGCGATGCGGGTGCGGATGGTGCCCTTCTCGGTCACCACGCCGCTCACCCGGCCGCCCGCGAGTTCGAGGCCGCGGGCGGCGCAGAACTGGTGCACGCTGCCGCCGGCCTTCATCACGCCGCGCGCCACCACCGGCACCGCCCGCGAGGTGTCGGCGATGCCGTCCGTAGGCGAGAACACCCCGCCCTTCCAGGTCCGCCCGGTGGCGCCGCCCCGCGCACGCGCCTCGCTCTCGCTCAGCATGTGGGTGACGACGCCCTCCCCGGCCGCGAAGTCGCGCCACTTCGCCCAGCGGGCGATCTCGGCCTCGTCGTTGCTGAGATAGAGCAGGCCGGAGCGGCGGAAGCCCGGATCCTCGCCGATCTCGGCCGTGAGACGGTCCCACAGGTCGAGGCTCTTCGTCGCCATCGGCAATTCGCGGGCGTCGCGGTTCTGCTGCCGGCACCAGCCCCAGTTGCGGCTCGACTGCTCGGCCCCGATGCGGCCCTTCTCGACCAGGGCTACGCTGACGCCCCGGCGCGCGAGGTAATAGGCCGTGAAGGTCCCGACCACGCCACCGCCGATCACCACCACCTCGGCGGCGGCCGGCAGGTCCGGCGTGGTGTCGATGTGGAGGAGAGGTGCAGGCATGGTGAGCTCCCGTTGATCGGGGGACACTAGCAGGGGCGCCAGTGCGCGGACGCCGGAGAGGCAGGCCTGCGCGGCAGATTCTGCTGAGCGCCCGGTCGCTCGCCGGCATCATCGGATGGTGCCAAGGTTCTGTCGCCGAGGGGCTTGCCTGCGGGGCCGCTCGCGCGGTCTAAGCGTGACCGTGAGGACCGTCCGCGTCTGCCTTCGCGCCAGCCTTCCCGCGTCAGCCTTGGGCTCACAATGCAAGCTCCCCCGGTTCCCGACGCCCTCCGCCGCCAGCGGTCGATCGGACACGTCGCGCTGAGCGTCGCCCGGATGCCGGGCGGCGCCACGCGGGTCACCGACCTCGCCGAATCCGGCCCCTTACGCCTGCGCCTGCCGCGGCCCGAGCCCGGCCCGATGGAGGCGGTGCTGCTCAACAGCGCCGGCGGCATCGCCTGCGGCGACCGCTTCACGATCGAGGCGCAGCTCGCCCGGCACGCCGACCTCGTGCTCACCACCACGGCGGCGGAGAAGATCTACCGCTCGGACGGGCCGGTGACGCGGCTCGACGTGGCGCTGACCCTGGAGCCCGGGGCCGCCCTGGCCTGGCTGCCGCAGGAGACGATCCTGTTCGACGGGGCGCGGCTTGCCCGCAGTTTCTCGGCCGAGATGGCGGCGGATGCGCGGCTCACCCTGTTCGAGGCCCTGGTCTTCGGCCGCGCCGCGAAGGGCGAGGTGATGCGGGACGGCCGGCTCGCCGATTCCTGGCGCCTGCGCCGCGCCGGGCGTCTCGTTTATGCCGACACGTTCCGCCTCGACGGGACCATCGCGGACACGCTCGCCCGCCGGGCGGTGGCCGGCGGCGCCCGCGCGATGGCGACGCTCCTCCACCTCGCGCCCGACGCCGAGAGCCGCCTCGACCAGGCCCGCGACCTGATCGAGGCGGCCGGCCGCGAATCCCTCGCGGTCGAGGCTGGGGCGAGCGCCTGGAACGGCATGCTGGTGATGCGTCTGCTCGGGGCGGAGATCGGCCCCTTGCGCCTCGCCGCCGCGCGGATCCTCGAGGGGTTTCGCGGCCGGCCCCTGCCGCGGGTGTGGCAGACGTGAGCGCGCGGCTCGGTTCTTGCCTGCCGAAACCTTGCCTCGCGGCCGAGCCTCGGTGAAGGATGGGGCGGCCCGTGATCCAGAGGATTCGCCCGTGCTGCTGACACCCCGCGAGAAGGACAAGCTCCTCGTCGCCATGGCGGCGATGGTGGCCCGCAACCGCCTGTCCCGGGGCGTGAAGCTCAACCACCCCGAGGCGGTGGCGCTGATCACCGACTTCGTGGTCGAGGGTGCCCGCGACGGCCGCACCGTGGCCGAGCTGATGCGGCTCGGCGCCCAGGTCCTCACCGCCGACCAGGTGATGGAGGGGGTGCCAGAGATGATCCACGACATCCAGGTCGAGGCGACCTTCCCGGACGGCACCAAGCTCGTCACCGTCCACCACCCGATCCGCGGCACCCCCGCCGCCGACGTGCCGGGCGCGGTGACGACCCCGGACGGCGAGATCGTGTTCAACGAGGGCGCGGCCCGCACGGTGATCGAGGTCGCCAATACCGGCGACCGGCCGATCCAGGTCGGCTCGCACTACCACTTCTTCGAAGTCAACCCGGCGCTCCGATTCGACCGCGACAAGGCGCGGGGCCAGCGCCTCGACATCGCGCCGGGCACGGCTGTCCGCTTCGAGCCGGGCTCGACCCGGGAGGTGGTGCTGATCCCGATGGGGGGCGGGCGCGCGGTGTACGGGTTCCGGGGCGACGTGATGGGGGCGCTGTGAGCCCCTACGACAAGGTCTTGCGCGAACATCTGGCACTGGTGACGCGGGCGGCCGACTTTGCGGCCCGCCGGCATGCGGGTCAGCGCCGCAAGGGTGCCGCGCGGGAACCTTACGTGAATCACCTTGCTGAAGTCGCAGCCCTCCTCGCCGATTCCGCGAGCGAGCCGAACGCCTGGCTGATTGCGGCCGGCTGGCTGCACGACACGGTCGAGGATACCGGTACGACCCGCGACGAACTCGCCGGCCTCTTCGGCCCGGTCGTCGCCGATCTCGTGGCCGAGGTCACCGACGACAAGTCGCTGCCGAAGGCGGAGCGCAAGCGTCTCCAGGTCGAGCGGGCACCGCACAAGTCGCCGGATGCCAAGGCGATCAAGGTCGCCGACAAGATCAGCAACCTGCGATCCCTCGTGGCAAGCCCGCCGGAGGACTGGGACCGGACCCGGGTCCTCGACTACGTCGCCTGGGCTGAGAGCGTCGTCGCCGGCTGCCGCGGCACGAATGCGGCCCTCGAATCCATCTTCGATCAATCCGCCGTCGCGGCGCGGAGAGCGGTCTGATGTCCAACACCCCCAAACCCGCCAGCCTCCCCCGCGCCGCCTACGCGGCGATGTTCGGGCCGACCAAGGGCGACCGCATCCGCCTCGCCGACACCTCCCTCGTCATCGAGGTCGAGCACGACCACACCCGCTACGGCGAGGAGGTGAAGTTCGGCGGCGGCAAGGTGATCCGCGACGGGATGGGGCAGAGCCAGGCCAGCAATGAAGGCGGCGCCGTCGACACCGTCATCACCAACGCGGTGGTGCTGGACCATTGGGGCATCGTGAAATGCGACGTCGGCCTCAAGGGCGGGCGGATCGCGGCGCTCGGCAAGGCCGGCAATCCGGACATCCAGGACGGCGTCACCATCGTGGTCGGGCCCGGGACCGAGGTCGTCGCGGGCGAAGGCAAGATCCTCACTGCCGGCGGGTTCGACAGCCACATCCACTTCATCTGCCCGCAGCAGATCGACGAGGCGCTGAATTCCGGCATCACCACCATGCTAGGCGGCGGCACGGGCCCGGCCCACGGCACCTTCGCCACCACCTGCACCCCCGGCCCCTGGCACATCGCCCGGATGATCGAGGCGGCCGACGCCTTCCCGATGAACCTGGCCTTCGCCGGCAAGGGCAATGCCTCGAAGCCCGACAGCCTGGAGGAGATGATCCGCGCCGGCGCCTGCGCGCTGAAGCTGCACGAGGATTGGGGCACCACCCCCGCGGCGATCGATTGCTGCCTGTCGGTGGCGGACGCCCACGATATCCAGGTGATGATCCACACCGACACGCTCAACGAATCGGGCTTCGTCGAGGACACGATCGCAGCCTTCAAGGGCCGCACCATCCACGCCTTCCACACCGAAGGCGCCGGCGGCGGCCACGCGCCGGACATCATCAAGGTGGCGGGGCTCGCGAACGTGCTGCCCTCCTCCACCAACCCGACGCGGCCCTTCACCCGCAACACCATCGACGAGCATCTCGACATGCTGATGGTGTGCCACCACCTCGACCCGTCGATCCCCGAAGACCTCGCCTTCGCCGAGAGCCGGATCCGCAAGGAGACGATCGCCGCCGAGGACATCCTGCACGACATCGGCGCGCTCTCGATGATGTCGTCGGACAGCCAGGCGATGGGCCGGGTCGGCGAGGTCATCATCCGCACCTGGCAGACCGCCGACAAGATGAAGCGGCAACGCGGGGCGCTCCCGGGCGATTCCTCCGGCAACGACAACGCTCGCGCCAAGCGTTACGTGGCCAAGTACACGATCAACCCAGCCATCGCGCACGGGATCTCGCGCCATATCGGCTCGGTGGAGGTCGGCAAGCTCGCCGACCTGGTGCTGTGGTCGCCGGCCTTCTTCGGTGTGAAGCCGGATCTGATCATCAAGGGGGGCGCCATCGCGGCCGCTCCCATGGGCGACCCCAACGCCTCGATCCCGACGCCGCAGCCGGTGCATTACCGCCCGATGTTCGGCGCCTTCGGCCGCGTGCCGGCGAAGACCGCGCTCACCTTCGTGTCGAAGGCCGCGATCGAGGCGGGGCTTCGCGAGAAGCTCGGCGTCATGAAGGAGCTGGTCGCGGTCGAGAACGTGCGCGGCGGCATCTCGAAGAAGAGCATGATCCACAACGACGCCACCCCGGTGATCGAGGTCGACCCCGAGACCTACGACGTGCGCGCCGACGGCGAGTTGCTGGTCTGCGAGCCCGCCGAGGTGCTGCCGATGGCGCAGCGCTACTTCCTGTTCTGAGGTAATGTGGCGGGCAGGAGCGATCGTCATGCCCAAGCTCGCCGAGCGGGCGCCGGATACCGGTGCCCTGCCTGAGACAAATGTCTCGCACGACACCGACTACTACCTCTGGACGCAAGCGCAGGCCGCGCTGATCCGGGCCGGCCGCTGGTCGGCCCTCGACCGCGAGGCCCTGGCCGAGGAGATCGCCGACTTGGGCGGCTCGCAGAAATCCGAGATCCGCTCCCGCCTCACCGTCCTGCTGCATCACCTCCTGAAATGGGAGCATCAGCCGCAGCAGCGGAAATACGGCTGGCGGGCGACGATCGTCGAGCAGCGCACGAGCCTGGACGACCTCGTGACGATGAGCCCAAGCCTGCGCGCCTGGCCGGCGGAGGTCCTCGGCAAGGCCTATCGCCTCGCCCGGGTGCGGGCGGCCGACGAGACCGGGCTGCCGGAGAGGAGCTTCCCGCCGGACTGCCCGTACACGCTGGTGCAGATCCTCGACGAGCGGTTCTATCCGGGACCGGAGGAGCCGGATGTCGTCTGATCATTTTTAGAATGGAATCACATCACCCCATGATCCGCGCCACTCGCGTCATCCGCCGCGACGCCCTCAGTTCCGGCGAGATCGTCGACCGCATCGTGCTCGATTCCGGCGACCGGCACCGCCGCCGCATGGTGATGCGCGGCGTCGGCGGCCTCGCGTTCCTGCTCGATCTGCCCGAGCCGGCTTTGCTCGACGACGGCGACGCGCTGCGGCTCGAGGACGGTCGCCTCGTCTGGGTCGAGGCGGCGCCCGAGCGGCTGCTCGAGATCCGGGCGCCCACCGACCACGCCCTGAAGCGGCTGATCTGGCACATCGGCAACCGGCACATCCCGGCCGAGATCGGCACCGACGCGCTCTGGATCGCGTACGACCACGTGCTCGCCGCGATGGTCGAGGGGTTGGGCGGCACCGCGATGCCGGTGGAACGGCCGTTCCGGCCCGAGGGCGGAGCCTATGCGGGCGGGCACGCACACGACCATGGACACGACCACGGGCACGGGCATCACCACCACCCGCACGACCATTCCCATGGCTGAGCGGGTCCCGGACGCCCTGGTGCTGCTCGCCTGGCTCTCGCCGGGCTATCCGGTCGGGGCCTATGCCTACTCGCACGGGCTCGAATGGGCGGTGGAGGCCGGCGACGTGCGCGACGAGGCCTCCCTGCGCGACTGGCTCGCCGACGTGCTGGAGCACGGCGCCGGCCGCAGCGACGCGATCCTGGCCGCCCACGCGCACGACGCGGCGTCCGTGGGCGACGCGGAGGCTCTGGTGGCGGTGAACGACCTCGCCCTGGCCCTCAGCCCCTCGCGGGAATTGCACCTGGAGACCAGCCAGCAGGGCCGCTCGTTCCTCGACGCGACCCGCGCCGCCTGGGACGTCCCGCGCCTCGCGGAACTCGGCTCCCATCTCGACGGTCCGGTGGCCTACCCGGTCGCGGTCGGCGCGGCGGCGGGCGCCCACGGGCTCGACCGCGGCACGGTGCTGGCGGCCTATCTGGCGGCCTTCCTGCAGAACCTCGTCTCGGCCAGCTTGCGCCTCGCCCCCGTGGGCCAGACCGCCGGCACGCGGGTGGTGGCGGCGCTGATGCCCCGGGCGGCGTCCCTGGCGCGAGCGATTCAGGGAATCCCCCTCGACGAGGCAGGGACCGCGACCGTACGGCTCGATCTCGGCTCGTTCCGGCACGAGACGCAGTATACGCGGATCTTCCGGTCGTAGATTTGACAGCAGGGTGATCGATTCGCGCTGGAAGAACCGACACCCGCGGTGTCATCCCGGGGCCGCGCAGCGGAACCCGGGACCCATAACCGCTGACGAGACAGGATAGGTCGGCACGCGATCCGCTTTGTCCTGCACCCTCCGCGGTTATGGATCCCGGGTTCTCGCCTTCGGCGAGCCCGGGATGACATGGAGGGTTTCAGTTCGATCCGTTCAAGCAAATCAGACCGTCGACAGCGCGCTCACGCCCGCCGCTGCCCGGTCTCCCGAGCGGTGAACCCCTCCAGGATCTTGTCCAGCGTCAGCGGATAGTCCCGGATCCGGATCCCGGTCGCGTTGTAGACCGCGTTCGCCAGGGCCGCCCCCGCGCCGCAGATGCCGAGCTCGCCCAAGCCCTTGCTCTTCAGCGGGTTCGCCTTGTCGTCGAGCTCGGGCAGGAACACGGCGTCGATCTCCGGCAGGTCGGCATGGACCGGGACGTGGTACTCGGCGAGGTCGTGGTTGACGAAGCTGCCGTAGCGGGAATCGACCTCGATCGCCTCCATCAGGGCCGCGCCGACGCCGAACACCATGCCGCCGATCGCCTGCGAGCGGGCGGTCTTCGGGTTGAGGATGCGCCCGCCGGTGAAGACGCCGAGCATCCGCCGTAGCCGGATCTCGCCGGTGTCGGCATCGACGCCGACCTCGGCGAAATGCGCGCCGTAGGAATACTGCGAGAACTTCTTCTCGTTTTCGCCCGGCTTGATCTCGCCCTCGGCCTCCAGCCCGGCGCCGATCAGGTCGCGCAACGCCGCCGAGCGGTTGCCCGAGGTGATCCGGCCGTCGGTGAAGACCGCGTTCGCAGGATTCAGATCGGTCTTCGCCAGGAGCTGCTCGCGCAGGGCCTCGCAGGCCATGTAGAGCGCCGAGCCCGAGGAGGCCGCGCCGAACGAGCCGCCGGACCCGGAGGACATCGGATCGGCGGTGTCGCCGAGGATCATCCGTACCTGCTTGATCGGCACGCCCATCATCTCGGCGGCGATCTGGCTCAGGATCGTGTAGGTGCCGGTGCCGATATCGGTCATCGCCATCCGGGCGGTGAGCGTCCCGTCGGGGTCGAGGCGCACCTTGGCCTTCGCCGGCTGGAGCGGGTTGAGGCGGGCCGCGGCCGAGACGCCGTGGCCGACCATCCACTGCCCGTCCCGGACCGAACCGGGCTTCGGGTTGCGCCGGTCCCAGCCGAAGCGGCGCGCGCCCTCCTTCAGGCAGGGTACGAGCTGGCGGGTCGAGAACGGGACGTGCTTCTCCGGATCCTGCGCCGGCTCGTTGCGGATGCGCAGCTCGATTGGGTCGAGGTTCAGCGCCTCCGCCAGCTCGTCCATGGCGCATTCGAAGGCCAGCATGCCGACCGCCTCGCCGGGCGCCCGCATCGAGGAGGAGAGCGGCAGGTCGAGCGAGGCCAGCCGGTGCGCCGTCAGGCGGTTCGGGGCGGCGTAGAGGGACCGGGTGACGTTGGCCGAGGTCTCGAAGAAGCTGTCGCCCGGCGTGGTGTCGGACCAGGATTCATGCGCGATGGCGGTCAGCTTGCCGTCCCGGTCGGCGCCGAGGCGCACCCGCTGCACCGTGTCCGAGCGCCGCGTCGTGACGTGGAAGACCTGCTGACGGGTGAGCGCGATCTTCACCGGCCGGCCGTTCAGGTTCTTCGAGGCGAGCGCCGCCAGGATCGCGTCGGCCTGCGGCTGGAGCTTGCCGCCGAAGCCACCGCCGATGAAGCGGCTGATCAGCCGCACATTGTCCTTCGGCAGCTTGAAGACCGAGGCGAGGGCGTCCTGGCCGCGATTCGGCATCTGATTGGCGGTGATGAGCGTGACGTGATCGCCCTCCCAGGCCGCGACCGTGGCGTGCGGCTCCATCATTGCGTGGCTCTGCACCGGGGTGGTGTAGCGCGCGTCGATCTTCACCGGGGCCGCGGCGAAGCCGCCCTCGAAATCGCCGAGGGACGAATCCGGCGGCGTCCGCGCCTTCTCGGGCTTCTTCGCCTCAGCCAGCGCGTCGGCGAGCAGGTAGGATCCCTTCTCCTGGTCGTAAGCGACGCGCACGGCCGCTGCCGCGGCGCGGGCCTCCTCGAAGCTCTCGGCCACCACCAGGGCGACCGGCTGGCCCCAATGCTTGATCTCGGTGCCGGTCAGGAGCGGGCCGACCTGCTCCTTCTTCTCGCCCTGCGGCGGCACGTTGCGGTGGGTCAGAACGTGGACGACGCCCGGCATCCGCTCGGCAGCCACGGTGTCGATCTCGCGGATGCGGCCCTTGGCGATCGTTGCGGTGACGACGAAGCCGTAGCCGGGA
This sequence comes from Methylobacterium sp. EM32, assembly GCF_040593685.1. Taxonomy (NCBI): domain Bacteria; kingdom Pseudomonadati; phylum Pseudomonadota; class Alphaproteobacteria; order Hyphomicrobiales; family Methylobacteriaceae; genus Methylobacterium; species Methylobacterium sp. EM32. Next base: position 17,562 of record NZ_JBEXZS010000263.1, read on the forward strand.
TTCTGCATCTCCCGGCTCTCGTAGGCGTAAGTGGCGTGGCCGGTGACCTTCAGGGGACCGTCGACGCGGTCGATCGGCTGGCCCACCGGGCCGTGGGGTTGGGTATCGAGGGGCGTGACGCCGATCGGCTGGCTCATGTCCATGGCTTTTCTCCGAATCCGGCGATCAGGCGCGCATCGCCTCGGCGACAGCGGCCGCGAGGGTGCGCTTGGCGAGCGGGATCTTGAAGTCGTTGGCGCCGTAGCCGCGGGCGCCCTTCAACGCCGCCTCGCCGGCGGCGCCGACGCCCTCGCGCACGAGCGCCGCTTCCGCCTCCGCCACCCGCCACGGCTTGTGGGCGAGGCCGCCGAAGGCGAGGCGGGCCGAACGGATCTTGCTCCCGTCGGCCTCGATCACCGCCGCCACCGAGACGAGGGCGAAGGCGTAGGACGCCCGGTCGCGCACCTTGCGGTAGACATGGCGGCCACGCACCGGCGCCGGCAGGGTCACGGCGGTGATGATCTCGCCGGGCTTGAGATTGGTTTCCACCTGCGGCGTGTCGCCGGGCAGACGATGCAGGTCGGCGATCGGGATCTTTCGCTCCGCGCCCTCCGGGGTCACCGTCTCGACCATGGCGTCGAGCGCCCGCATGGCGACCGCCATGTCGGAGGGATGCGTCGCGATGCAGTGCTCGGAGGTGCCGACCACCGCCAGGATGCGGTTGAACCCTCCGATCGCCGAGCAGCCGGAGCCGGGCTGGCGTTTGTTGCACGGCATCGCGGTGTCGTAGAAATATGGGCAGCGGGTGCGCTGCAGCAGGTTGCCGGCGGTGGTCGCCTTGTTGCGCAGCTGGCCCGAGGCGCCGGCGAGCAGCGCGCGCGACAGCACGCCGTAATCGCGCCGTACCCGCTCGTCGGCGGCGAGATCGGCGTTGCGCACCATCGCGCCGATGCGCAACCCGCCCTCGGCCGTCGCCTCGATCCGGTCGAGCGGCAGGCGGTTGACGTCGACGAGGTGGGTCGGCGTCTCGATCTGCAGCTTCATCAAATCCAGGAGGTTGGTGCCCCCGGCGATGAAGCGGGCATTGGGCTGGCCGGCCACGGCCCTGGCGGCCTCTGCCACGCTGGCGGGGCGCTCGTAGGTGAAAGCCTTCATGGAATCCCCCTCAGAGCCGCGTGGCGGTGCCGCCTGCCTCGCGGATCGCCGCGACGATGTTCGGGTAGGCGGAGCAGCGGCAGATGTTGCCGCTCATCCGCTCGCGGATCTCCGCGTCGGTCAGGGCGATCGTCGCGGTGAGGTCCTGCGTCACGGTCGAGGGCCAGCCGGCCTTGGCCTCGTTCAGCATCCCGGCGGCCGAGCAGATCTGGCCCGGCGTGCAGTAGCCGCACTGGAAGCCATCATGCTTGACGAAGGCGGCCTGGAGCGGGTGCAGGGTGTCACCCTCGGCCAGACCCTCGATGGTCTGGATCTCGTCGCCCTCGTGCATCACGGCCAGCGTCAGGCAGGAATTGATCCGCCGGCCGTTGATCAGCACCGTGCAGGCGCCGCACTGGCCGTGGTCGCAGCCCTTCTTCGAGCCAGTGAGCCCGATGCGCTCGCGCAGAGCGTCGAGGAGCGTGGTGCGGGGGTCGACCTCGAGGGGCCGGGCCTGGCCGTTGATCTGGAGGGTCACCGGCATGCGCGGCGTCGCCGGCTCGGCGGCGAGGGCCTGCGGGGTGGGCGCCTGCGCCGGCGGGGTCGCGGCCCGGAGCGGTCCGGTGAAGCCCAGCACCGCCGCGGCGGCGACGCCGCTCTCCAGAACGCTCCGGCGCGTCAATCGCGGCGCGGAATCGGACTTGTCCATGGTGCCTCCCGGCCCGAAACGAGGTGACGGCCCGAGGGCGCGCCTTGCGCCGCCTCGGCCGTCGGGCCGCGACGCGAACGCTCACCAAACGTTCGGCGGAGCGGAGGGGTCCCGGGAGGGGCGCCGGTGCGGCATCGCATGCGGGGGGAGGCGGAGGGTGAGAGCAGGCGTGTCGCTTCAGCACGTATTGGAGGCTGAAGGCCGTCTTGGCCGCCTTTCAACCTCACAGCAAGAAGCCCCCAATCAGGGAGACCCAAGCTTGAGCGGTCAAGGAATTGCCCGACAGTCTTGATTCTCTCCGCGTCATCCCAGGGCCGCGCAGCGGAACCCGGGATCCATAACCGCTGAAAGTGCAGGACAAGGCGGAGCGCGATCCGTTTCTTTCGCTGACGTCGGCGGTTATGGATCCCGGGTTCTCGCCTTTCGGCGAGCCCTGGGATGACGAGGTGGGGTTCAGTTCGGCCGATGACGATCGAAAATCGATGTCATCACATCGCCCTCGGTTACCGACTCACCATCGCCTGCACGCTGTCGACACGCTCGGCCAGGCGCTCGTTCACGCACATCTGCACGGTGGTGCCGTAATACAGCATGCCGCGGCTCTTCTGCTTGTGGCACTCGTAGGCCGGCTGGGCGACGAGGCTGCCGGCGACCAGTGCCGGCAGGGCCAGCACCTTGGCGATGAGCGCGAGACCGCCGAGGAGGCGGCTGCTCGACGGCGCAGGCGGCGCCCAGACGATCTCGATGGTGCGCACGTCGCGGCTCTCGCGCGGGGCGGACCGAACGAACTCCTGCTCGACGTGCACCGGCATCCGGTCGGGCAGGGTCAGGGGCGGGAGCGGACGGGCGGTGGTGTCGCGGGTCCCGGCGATCATCCTGCGGAAATCGGCGTTGGTCAGGGCCATGGCTGCAACCTCGTCGCAAGATCTCGGGGTGAGGCACAATGTGCCTCGGCTACCGGATCACTTGCGTCTGGCGTGCCAATCGAAACCAGTTGGAAACCATGCCGCTACGGCACATTTTCGCCGGGATGGCGGCATCGATGGAATCGCGACCCGTTCCGCTCGTAGCGTGGTTGTATCAGGACGGGGCAGGCGCCAGGGTCCCCTCGCCTTGCCCCTCCCCGAGCCGCTTCTCGTAGCGCCAGGCGGTGGTGCCGTCCTCGTAGTAACCTTCCACGGTCTCGAAGCGGCGGTAGCCGCTGCGCTCGTAGAGGCGGATGCCGGCGCCGTTATCCTCGCGGACCTCCAGGCGCAGGAAGCCGCAGCCCCGCGCCAAGGCCTCGGCCTCGGCGGCGGCGAGCAGCACCCGGCCGAGGCCGGTGCCGGCCCGGCTCGGCGCCACCGCGATCGAGGACAGGCGGGCGCGCCGGCTGCCGCGCCGGCGCTCAACCGTGGCGGCGCCGACCAGCACCGCGCCGTCGAGGGCGACCAGCAGCGAGATCGACGGCGACGCGATGGCGTGACGGATCGCCCGGCGCTCCGCCCGGTCGGTGGCGAAGGCCGCGACCTCGAGCGCCATCAGGGCGTCGAGGTCCTCCCGGAGCGCCGGCCGGACGGTGACGGCCGACGCGCGCGCGGGGTGGCCGCTCACGCGGCCTTCCACGGATAGGTCCAGGTCTCGGTGAGCGTCTGGCCGCGGGCGCGCAGGAAGGCGCGCAGCTCGGTCGATTGCCCGGCCTGGTCGAGCCGCACGTCGATCGCCGCGCGAAAGCCCCGCACGTGGAGGTTCGGCACCAGCGAGATCGCGGTGATCTTGCCCTGCGTCGTCGAGGGCACGATCTCGACCGCCTTCGGGTCGGTGAGCCAGTAGGCGAGGTCGCCGCCCGAGAAGTCGACCAGGAAGCGCCGGGTGCGCGGCTCGCTGGCATCCGCCGTGCCGCCGCTGGCGGTCGTGCGGGCGACGTAGGTGTTCACCACCCGGCCGCCGGGATGCAGGTCGTCGGTCTCGGCGAGCGCCCGGATCTTGTAGGACAGCTCGACCGCCTCGCCGGGCCTGTAGGGCTGCTTCGGCTGCCAGGAGGCCACGATGTTGTCGTGGGTCTCGTTCTCGGTCGGCAATTCGACGAGGCGCACCGTGCCCTCGCCCCACTCGCCCTGCGGCTCGACCCAGTAGCCCGGGCGGCGGTGGTAGTACGCTTCGAGGTCCTGGTAATCCTCGAACACCCGGTCGCGCTGCATCAGCCCGAAACCCTTCGGGTTGCGGTCCTCGAAGGCGGAGATCCAGCGCTCCTTCGGGTTGCGCAAGGGCCGCCAGATCCATTCGCCGCCGCCGGACTGCATCAGCAGCCCGTCGGAATCGTGCAGTTCGGGGCGGTAATCGTCGGAGTGGTGGCGGTCGTTCTCACCGATGAAGAACATCGAGGTCAGCGGCGCGATACCGACCGTGGTGAGCTCGCGACGCGGATGCAGAGAGCAGCGCACGTCGACGACCGTCTCGTCGCCCGGATAGACCAGGAACTGGAACGCGCCGGTGCAAGACGGCCCGTCGAGGAGGGCGTAGATCACCGCCCGGTCGGCGCCCTTCGGCGGCATCTCGATCCAGAACTCGCGGAAGACCGGGAATTCCTCCGGCCCGCCGACGCTCTCGACATTCACGGCGAGGCCCCGGGCCGACAGCCCGTAGAGCTGGTCGCGGCCGAGGAAGCGGTAGTAGCTGGCGCCTAGGAACGAGATCAGCTCGTCGAGCAATCCGGGCTTGTTGAGCGGATAGTGCAGCCGGAAGCCGGCGAATCCGAGATTGACCGGCAGCGGCTTGTCGATGGTGGTGCGGCCGTAATCGAACAGGCCGGGCTGGTAGGGGATCGGCGTCGGCACCCCGTCGCGCACCACGTTCACGGTGACCGGGCGGGTATAGAGGAAGCCGAGGTGGAACAGCTGGAGCCGGAACGGCCCGTCCTGGTCTCCCAGCAGCGCCTTGTCGGGCCGGAAGCGGATGTCGCGCCAGGCATCGTAGTCGAGGGAGGCGAGCGGGGCCGGCAGCGGCGCCACGTTGGCCTCGAAGGCTGCACCCGCGAGCGCCTTCGCCCGGCGCACCACCTCGTCGAAGCGGAAGCGGGGCGGGCCCGACGGCGCCGGGGCCGGATCGGGCGGCGGCAGGGCGCTCGGGCCGGGCTGGGTCGGCCCGACCTGGGCGGAGGCGGCCCGGCTCAGGGCGGCGGAGGAGAGCAGGCCGGCGAGGAGCGCGCGGCGCGAGGGTGCGAGGGTCATGGTGGTCCGGATATAAGGCGCGCGTTCGGAGCGCGCGTGCGCGTCGGCCGGTTGAATGGCCCGTCCGGCTTCGCTTGAGAAGGCCCCACGGGCGGGAAGCGTTCCACGGCGAAGGAGCCATGGCCTTGAGGACCGTGTCATCTCGGCCACCCTGGGGAAATCCGGCGGAATTCCGTTCGTTGGGGCTTGCGGCCGGGGGGCGTCGTCCGTATCTACCGCCTTGCCCAATTTCGCACGTGCCTGTGGCCGCGTGCCGGTTGGTGGGCATCCGGACAAGAGGCCGGACAGCCGCCAGGGGTCTTAAAGGATCGATGGCCGGGAAGGGTGGATCCCTCCGGCCGGCATCCAGGTGGCGACACCGGACCCCGACAACAACCGGCAGCCGGAGGCAAAACCGGCGAACCCCGCTCTCCACGGGGGACGCAGCTTAAAGCAACGACGAACGGGCTTTTTTGGTCTCGTCGGCCCTCCAAAGGCCGACACCGAAGAGGCTTGTTTCTCCTTGCCCCGAGTGCGGATCGGGTTTCCCCGTTCCAAGCAAAGGCAGCTTCCGGGTGCTCTGCGCCCGCGTCGCACGGCGTGTCTCCACAGCACGTCCGCGCCGCGCCGCATCGCCCCCTGACGCCGGACGGCCGACGCGCGCCGTCTTGATCTCGACTTCGGGTTCCCGCGGGAGCCCTCTCGAACCTTTGGTGGGGCTGATCATGACCGATCGCATCCGCGATTTCCTGCGCGTGCGCCGCGAGCTCGGCCGGGATGAGGGTCCCGTGATGGTCCTCGACCTCGACGTCGTGCGCGACAACTACACCGCCTTCGCCCGTGCCCTGCCGGACACTCGGGTGTTCTACGCCGTCAAGGCGAACCCGGCCCCCGAGGTGCTGCGCGCGCTCGCCGAGATGGGCTCCTGCTTCGACACCGCCTCGGTGGTCGAGATCCAGATGGCGCTCGCCGCCGGCGCCACCGCCGACCGGGTGTCGTTCGGCAACACCATCAAGAAGGAGCGGTGCATCGCCCGTGCCCTCCAGCTCGGCGTGCGGCTCTTCGCCGTCGACTGCCAGGCCGAGGTCGACAAGATCGCCCGCGCCGCCGACGCGGTCAAGGTCGCCCGTGAGGACGTGCAGGTGTTCTGCCGCATCCTGTGCGACGGCGCCGGGGCCGAGTGGCCGCTCTCGCGCAAGTTCGGCTGCGTGCCGGAGATGGCGGTGGACGTGCTGGAGCACGGCACCCGGGCGGGGCTCCACGCCTACGGCGTGTCGTTCCACGTCGGCTCGCAGCAGGGCAACACGGAAGCCTGGGACGGGGCGCTCGCCTCCGCCTCGATGATCTTCCGCGAATGCGCCCTGCGCGGCATCCATCTCTCGATGGTCAATCTCGGCGGCGGCTTCCCGACCAAGTACCTCAAGGCGGTGCCGGGCGTGGAATCCTACGGCGACGCGATCTTCCGGGCGCTGACGAAGCATTTCGGCAACCAGCTTCCGGAGACGATCATCGAGCCGGGCCGCGGCATGGTCGGCAATGCCGGCATGATCGAGGCCGAGGTGGTTCTGGTCTCGCAGAAGTCCGACGCCGCCGACGAGGTGCGCTGGGTCTATCTCGACATCGGCAAGTTCGGCGGCCTCGCCGAGACGATGGACGAGTCGATCCGCTACCGCATCCTCACCGACCACGACGAGGACCGCACGGTGCCGTGCGTGCTCGCCGGCCCGACCTGCGACTCGGCCGACGTGCTCTACGAGAAGACCCCGTACCCGCTGCCGATCTCGCTGGCGATCGGCGACAAGGTGCTGATCGAGGGCGCGGGCGCCTACACCACCACCTACGCGGCGGTGGCGTTCAACGGCTTCCCGCCGCTCCAGTCCTACGTGATCTGATCCTTCGGCGCCCTCCGGCGCCGAACCTTCGGAACGATGCGCCGGGTTTCCCGTTTGATCGGGCCCGGCGCGTCCGCGCCTCCACCATCCCCAGAAGTCCCGGACGGCCCGCCGCGTCGCGGCGGGTGCGAGGGCTGTCCTTTGCCCGTTTTTGCGTGAGTCTCGGGAGAGTACGGCCGTGATCCAGATCCGCGACGAGCGCGCCGCCGATGTCGCCGCCCGCGAGCACCTGCTCGACACCTGCTTCGGCGAGGCCCGCTTCACCAAGACCTGCGAGCGCCTGCGCGAGGGGCGCCTTCCGTCGGACGGCCTCGCCCTGGTGGTCGAGATGGACGGCCGGCTGGTCGCCACCGTGCGCCTGTGGGACGTCGATGCCGGTGGAATCCCCGCCCTGATGCTCGGGCCGATCGCCGTCGATCCGGGCCTGCACGGGCTCGGCATCGGCCACACGCTCATGCGCGAGGCCCTGTCCCGTGCCGCGGCGCTCGGCCACCGCGCGGTGATCCTGGTGGGCGACGCGCCCTACTATGCCCGCTTCGGCTTCACCCACGAGCGGGTCGGGAGCCTCAGCCTGCCCGGCCCTTACGCGCCGGAGCGGTTCCTCGCCCTCGACCTCGTGCCGGGCGCGCTCGACGGCGCGGACGGCATGGTGCGGGCGACCGGGCGGGTGGTGCCGAGCGTTCTGCCGGCGGAGGAGTTCCGCGTCGCGGCGTAACCAGCAAAGCGCAGGTATCCCCTCTCCCCGTGGGCGGGGAGAGGGCCGTGTCTCCGTTCAGGTGATACGGCGAGCCCTCAGGGCGAGGGTGAGGGGGTGTTGCCGGAAGAGCCTCGTTCGGCACTTCCCCCTACCTTCGGCTGCCGCCTCGCTGCATCCCTTGGACAGGGACGCAGCCCTCTCCCCGCCCGCGGGGAGAGGAGGATGCGCGCGGCAGCCGGTGACAATCACCCGCCCACCACCCTCACCTCCGGCACCCGCTCCTCCGCGATCCCCCGCGCCCCCTCGGCGATCAGCCGGGTGACGAGATCCGCGTAATCCGCCCGCGTCAGTCCCGCCCCCGGCCGGAACCAGAGATAGTGCCAGTTGACCATGCCGAAGAACGACATGGTCACGGGCTTCAGGAGCGCCGTGCCGGCGAGATGCGGCGCCACCCCGGCGATCGCCTCGGAGAACAGGCGCACCAATTCGCGCTCGCTCGCCTTCACCTCCGCCTGCCGCTCGCTCGAGAGCAGGCCGAGGTGGTTGATCTGCACCTTGTGCTGGGCATCGGCGTCCCGGTAGGCCTCGAGCAGCGCGCCGGCAAGGCTGCGCAGGCGCGGCTCGGGGGCGAGGCCCGGGCGGTCGGCGGCCTCGACCGCTTCCAGCAGCTCCTCCAGGTGCAGCCGGATCACGTCGAACAGGATCTCGTCCTTGTCGCGATAGTAATGATACAGGTTCGCCTTCGAGACGCCGCAGGCCTCGGCGATCCGGCTCATCGAGGCGCGGTCGTAGCCGTGGGCGGCAAAGAGCTCGGCCGAGCGATCGAGGATCGCCCGGCGCTTGTCGTCGTAGTCGCTGGCGCGGGTGCGGGCCATGCTCGTCGCTAATCCCGGGGACGCTGGTCGATGACACGGCGGGCCTTGCCGAGGGAGCGCTCGATGCCTCCCGGGGGCAGCACCTCCACCGTCGCGGTGATGCCGATCGTGTCCTTGACCGCCTGACACAGCCGGTCGGCCGCCGCCTCGCGCAGGTCGGCGATGTCGGCCTCGGGCCGCGCCTCGACGCGGATCGTCATGGTGTCGAGCCGGCCCTCGCGGGAGAGCACCACCTGGTAATGGGCCGAGAGGGCCGGGATGGTCAGGATCTTCTCCTCGATCTGGCTCGGGAAGACGTTGACCCCGCGCACGATCATCATGTCGTCGGAGCGCCCGGTGATCTTCTCCATCCGCCGCATCGCCCGGGCGGTGCCGGGGAGCAGCCGGGTCAGGTCGCGAGTGCGGTAGCGGATCACCGGCATCGCCTGCTTGGTGAGCGAGGTGAAGACCAGCTCCCCCTCCTCCCCGTCCGGCAGCACGTCTCCGGTGCGCGGGTCGACGATCTCCGGGTAGAAGTGATCCTCCCAGATGTGCAGGCCGTCCTTGGTCTCGACGCACTCGCTCGCGACCCCAGGCCCCATCACCTCGGACAGGCCGTAGATGTCGACGGCGTGGAGGTCGAACGCCTCCTCGATCTCCTGGCGCATCGCGTTGGTCCAGGGCTCGGCCCCGAAGATGCCGACCTTGAGCGAGGAGGCGCGCGGGTCGAGGCCCTGGCGGCGGAACTCGTCGAGGATCGCCAGCATGTAGGACGGCGTCACCATGATGATGTCGGGCTTGAAGTCCTGGATCAGCTGGACTTGGCGCTCGGTCATGCCCCCCGACATCGGGATCACCGTGCAGCCCAGGCGCTCGGCGCCGTAATGGGCGCCCAATCCCCCGGTGAACAGCCCGTAGCCGTAGGCGACATGGATCAGCATGCCGGGCCGCCCGCCCGCGGCCCGGATCGAGCGCGCCACCACGTCCGCCCAGACGTCGATGTCGGCCTTGGTGTAGCCCACCACCGTCGGCTTGCCGGTGGTGCCGGACGAGGCGTGGATGCGTGCCACCTCTTCCCGCGGCACCGCGAACATCCCGAAGGGGTAGTTCGCCCTGAGATCCGCCTTGGCGGTGAAGGGGAAGCGGGCGAGGTCGGGCAGGTCGGAAAAATCGCGCGGATGCACGCCGGCGGCGTCGAAGGCGGCGCGGTAATGGGGCACGTTGGAATAGGCGTTGTGCAGGGTCTCGCGCAGCTTCTCGCGCTGCCAGGCGGCGAGCTCGGCCCGCGAGGCGGTCTCGAACCGGTCGAGCTCGGAGGCCTCCGGCACCATGCGGGCGAGCTTGCGGGGGGCGATTTGGAGCATGGCGTCTTCTCCCTGAAGTATTTTTATGAAGTTCTGCACGAAATCATCGACAGACTTGACATTCTCCACGTCACCCCGGGGCTCGCCGAAGGCGTGAACCCGGGATCCATAACCGCTGACGTTGGAGGAAGAGGTGGGTCGCGTCCCGCCTCATCCTGCCATCTCGGCGGTTATGGATCCCGGGTTCCGCTTTCGCGGCCCCGGGATGACGCAGAGAGTGGACAAATCGTGGGGGATCACCTGTGATCCGCCCCACCCTCCCCCGCCAGCACACTCCCCGGCACGGTCCGCGAATGCCCGCGGAACTCCGCCACCACGTGGCCCTCCGCGTCGGTCACCGTCACGTCGTAGATTCCGGAGCGCCCCTCGCGCACCCGCTCGACCGCCCGCGCCGTCAGCACCTCGCCGCATTTCCCCGGCCGCAGGAACGTCACCGCGCAATGCTGCGCCACCGCCCGCTGATCGTAGGCGTTGCACGCGAAGGCGAAAGCCGAATCGGCGAGCGCGAAGATGAAGCCGCCGTGGCAGGAGCCGTGGCCGTTCACCATATCGTCGCGCACCCGCATCGACAGCACCGCCTCGCCGGGCCCGGCCTGGTCGAGGATCATGCCGAGCCCCTGGCTCGCCCGGTCCTCGGCCCACATCGCCGCGGCACAGGCGCGGGCCGTCTCCTCCGGGCTCACCGGGAGCGCCCGGTGAAGCGCGCCGGGCGTTTCTCCAGGAAGGCTGCTACGCCCTCGCGGTAATCCGGCGAGCGACCGGCCTCACCTTGCAGGTCGCGCTCGACGGCGAGCTGCGCCGCGAGGTCGTTCGTCTCCGAGGCGTCCAGCGCCCGGCGGATCAGCGCCAGGCCGTAGGTCGGCGCCTGCGCCAGCTGCGCGGCGAGGCGATGTGCCTCGTTCATCAACTCGGCGTCGTCGATCACCCGCCAGATCATGCCCCAGGATTCCGCCTGCTCGGCGGTGATCGGCTCAGCGAGCAGCGCCATGCCGCGGGCCCGGGCCCGGCCGGCGAGGCGCGGCAGCAGCCAGGTGCCGCCGGCATCCGGGATCAGCCCGAGCTTGGCGAAGGCCTGGAGGAACTTGGCCGAGCGCGCCGCGAGCACGAGGTCGCCGTGGAAGGCGAGGCTGGCGCCCGCGCCCGCCGCCACGCCGTTGACGGCGCAGATCAGCGGCATCGGCAGGTCGCGGATCTGCGTCACCAGCGGATTGTAGAATTCTTCCAGCGTGCGCGACAGGTCGGGCTCGACGTCCGGCGCGAAGTTGCGGGCAGCGAGGTCCTGGCCGGCGCAGAAGCCGCGGCCGGCTCCGGTGAGGATCAGCGCCCGGCACTCCGGATCGGCAGCGGCGTCGCGCAACGACTCGCGCAGGGCCAGATGCAGCGGCTCGTTGAAGGCGTTGAGCCGGTCGGGCCGGTTGAGCACCAGCACGCGGTAGCCCGCATGATGCTCCGTCAGCACGAGATTTTCGCCGGTTGCCTCGCTCATGGTGTGCCCTCCCCGTCGCGCCTGTGCCGGGCATCGCCGCCGGCGCGATCTATTGACCAACCGGACGGTAAATTATAAAGCTGTGCGGGCGAAGTCAAACGCGCGTGCCGTTAGCCGAACGCCAGGGTGGACGGAGAGCGCGCGGGGCTGCAAAGCACGAACGGGTTCAATGAAGCCCGGGACGCCGGCGACCGGATTGCAACCGGCGCGGCCCGATAGCGGGAGGACACCACCATGAGGCGCATCGTCTGGGCGCTCGCCCTCGCCGGCACCGTGCTGGCCGGACCCGTGCTGGCGCAGCCGATCAAGATCGGCGTCACCATCGCCAAGACCGGTCCGGCGGCCTCGCTGGGCATCCCGCAGGCCAACACCGTGACGCTGCTGCCGACCGAGATCGGCGGCCAGAAGGTCGAGTGGATCGTCCTCGACGACGCCACCGACACCACCAAGGGCGTCGCCAACGCGCGCAAGCTCGCCAGTGACGACAAGGTCGACGCCATCGTCGGCTCCTCGGTGACCCCGGTCTCCCTGGCGCTGATCGAGGTCGCGGCCGAGGCCAAGGTGCCGCTGATCAGCTTGGCTGCCTCCTCCAAGATCGTCGCCCCGATGGACGACAAGCGCCGCTGGGTGTTCAAGGCGCCGCAGAACGACGGCCTGATGGCCGAGGCGATCGCCACGCACATGGCCAAGGCCGGCGTGAAGTCGGTCGGCTTCATCGGCTTCAACGACGCCTATGGCGACGGTTGGCTCGCCGAGGTCACCCCCCGGCTCGAGGCCAAGGGCATCAAGCTCGCCGTCACCGAGCGCTTCGCCCGCACCGACACCAGCGTCACCGGCCAGGTGCTGAAGGTGATGGCGGCCAAGCCCGACGCGGTGCTGATCGCCGGCTCCGGCACCCCCGCGGCGCTGCCGCAGAAGACGCTCAAGGAGCGCGGCTACGCCGGCAAGTACTACCAGACCCACGGCGTCGCCAATGCCGACTTCCTGCGCGTCGGCGGCAAGGACCTGGAAGGTACGGTGCTGCCGGCCGGTCCGCTGCTGGTCGCCGAGCAGCTGCCGGAATCGAACCCGGTGCGCAAGGTCGCCCTCGACTACACCAAGGCCTACGAGGCGAAGTTCGGGGCGGGCTCGCTCGCGACCTTCGGCGGCCACGCCTACGACGCCGAGGTGCTGCTGGCGAACGCGATCCCCGTCGCGCTCAAGACCGCCAAGCCCGGCACGCCGGAGTTCCGCGCGGCGCTCCGCGACGCGATCGAGGGCCTGAAGGAGGTCGTCTATACCAACGGCGTCGTCACCATGACCCCGACCGATCATGTCGGCCAGGACGACCGAGCCCGCGTGATGGTGACGATCGAGAACGGCAAGTGGAAGCTGTTGTCGGCGACGAACTGAGCGAGTGCGACGGGAGCCATCGGCTCCTGGTGTCCCGCCTCGCACGAAAGCTTGCATCGCTTTCCCCATCCGCGACCTCATCCTGAGATGTCAGTCGATCGAAGATCGACTGACCTCGAAGGAAGGCTCCAGTTCTCGCAGAGATATCTGGAGCCCTCCTTCGAGGCCCACTGCGTGGGCACCTCAGGATGAGGTTGCGAGCGGGAAAAATCCAAGAACATCACTCGAAAACGCCCCGAGCCCTTCCCCGTGGACGCCACGATCCTCCTTCTTCTCCTTCAGGACGGCGTGGTGAACGGCGCGATCTACGCGCTGATCGCCCTGTCGCTGGTCCTGGTCTTCACCGTCACGCGGGTGATCCTGATCCCGCAGGGCGAGTTCGTCGCCTACGGGGCGCTCACGCTCGCGAGCCTGGAGGCCGGCACCCTGCCCGGCACCGTGCCGCTGCTCCTCGGGCTGGGCGTCCTCGCCTTCCTGGCCGATTGCGCCGAGGCGCGCCCGACAATGAGCGGGCGCGTGCTCGCGCGCCTCGCGCTGCGCGACCTCGCCCTGCCGGCGGTCGTGGCGCTCGCGGCCTGGTTCCTCGCGCCGACGAAGCCCGGTCTCGTCGTCGAGATCCTGCTGACGCTGGCCATCGTCACGCCGATGGGCGGCTTCCTGCACGCGGTGGCGTTCCGGCCCCTCGCCCACGCCTCGGTGCTGGTGCTGCTGATCGCCTCGGTCGGCGTCCACCTGGCGCTGACGGGCCTCGGCCTCGTGTTCTTCGGCGCCGAGGGCTCGCGCACCCCGCCCTTGTCGGAGGCCTCGTTCCCGGCCGGGCCCCTGCTGGTCAGCGGGCAGTCGCTGTGGATGATCGGCCTGACGCTCGCGATCATCGTGGGGCTCTGGCTGTTCTTCTCGCGCACGCTGCTCGGCAAGGCGCTGATCGCCACCGCCGTCAACCGCCTCGGCGCCCGGCTGATGGGCATCGCGCCCTCCCTCGCCGGCCGGCTCAGCTTCTCGGTCGCGGCCTTCATCGGCGCGCTCTCGGGCGTGCTGATCGCGCCGCTCACCACCGTCTACTACGACACCGGCTTCCTCATCGGCCTGAAAGGGTTCGTCGCGGCGATCATCGGCGGGCTGGCGAGCTATCCGGCCGCCGCAGCCGCCGCGATCCTCGTCGGCATCATCGAATCCGTCGCCTCGTTCGAGGCCAGCGCCTTCAAGGAGGTGATCGTGTTCATGGCGATCATCCCGGTCCTGCTCTGGCGCTCCCTGCGCTCGGCCCCGGTGGAGGACGAGGAGTGACCATGCCCGCCCGCCTCACGCCCACCGCCCTCCTGACCGGCCTCGCCGCGCTCGTCGTCGTCGCCCTGCCGTTCGTGCCCGGCGTGCCGCCGTTCTGGCTCACGCTACTGACCTATGCGGGCCTCTCGGCCATCGTGGTCACCGGGCTCGTGGTGCTGACGGGCGTCGCCGGCATCACCTCCTTCGGGCAGGCGATGTTCGTCGGCATCAGCGCCTACGCCACCGCCCTTCTCACCACTCAAGGCGGGCTCTCGCCCTGGCTGTCCCTGCCGGTGGCTTTGCTCCTGTCGGCCGCCGCCGCCTGGGTGATCGGCGCGATCACGCTCCGGCTCTCGGGCCATTACCTGCCGCTCGGCACGATCGCCTGGAACATCTCGTTCTTCTACGTGCTCGGCAACACCGACGCGCTCGGCCGCTACGACGGCCTCACGGGCCTGCCGCCGATTTCGATTCTCGGCCACCCGGTGCTGGGCGGCGGCGAAGCCCTGCTGCTGACCTGGGCCTTCCTGGCCTTGAGCCTGTGGCTCACCCACCGCCTGCTGCGCTCGCGCACAGGCCGGGCGATCCGGGCACTCAAAGGGGGGGTCGTCGCGGCCGAATCCTTCGGGGTCGACACCGCGCGGGTGAAGATCGTCGCCTTCGTCTACGCGGCGATGCTGGCGGCCCTGTCGGGCTGGCTCTATGCCCATATCCAGCGCGCCATCAACCCGACGCCCTTCGGCATCAATGCCGGCATCGAGTACCTGCTGATGGCGGTGATCGGCGGCGCCGGCTCGATCGGCGGCGGCGTCTTCGGCGCCGTGCTGGTAACGGTGCTGAAGGACCAGCTCCAGAACGTGCTGCCGCTGGTCTTCGGCGCGCAGGGCAATTTCGAGGCGATCGTGTTCGGGATCCTGCTGGTGCTGATGCTCCAGCGCGCGCCCGACGGGCTGTGGCCGCTGATCGTCCGCCGCTCCGTCGCGGCGCCGCCCGATCGCGGACCGGCGGGCGAGCCCCTGGCGCCCCGCCCGGCCGCCGCTCCCGGCACGGTGCTGCTGGAGGCCGCGAACCTGAGAAAGACCTTCGGCGGCCTCGTCGCCGTCAACGACATCGGCTTCCAGGTCGCGGCCGGCGAGGTGGTGGCGCTGATCGGGCCCAATGGTGCCGGCAAGAGCACCACCTTCAACCTCGTCACCGGCGTGGCGCGCCTCACCGCCGGCGCCGTGCGGTTCGCCGGCCGCGACGTCGCCGGCCTGCCGGCCCGGCGCATCGCCCGGCTCGGCTGCGCCCGCACCTTCCAGCACGTCAAGCTCGTCGCCGGCATGTCGGTGATCGAGAACGTGGCGCTCGGCGCCCATCTGCGCGGCTCGGCCGGGCCGTTCCGCGGCGCGCTCGGCCTCGACGCGGCGGAGGAGGCGGCGCTCTTCGCCGAGGCCGACCGCCAGCTCGCCCGGGTCGGTCTCGGCGCCTGCCGCGACCTGCCGGCCGGGAGCCTGGCGCTCGGCCAGCAGCGCATCGTCGAGATCGCCCGCGCGCTCTGCCTCGGGCCTCAACTCCTCCTCCTGGACGAGCCGGCCGCCGGCCTGCGCCACCAGGAGAAGCAGGCCCTCGGCGACCTCCTGCGCCGCCTGCGCCAGGAGGGGTTGGGCATTCTCCTCGTCGAACACGACATGGATTTCGTGATGGGGCTCGCCGACCGGCTGGTGGTGATGAATTTCGGCGCCAAGCTGTGCGAGGGCGCGCCGGCGACCGTGCGGCGCGACCCCGCCGTGGTCGAGGCCTATCTGGGGAGCGCCGCATGACGCAGGCCATGCTCGAGGCCGAGAACCTCTCCGTCGCCTACGGCAAGGTCGAGGCGGTGCGGGGCGTGTCCCTGGCAGTGGAGCCCGGGCGGCTCGTCACGGTGCTGGGCGCCAACGGTGCCGGCAAGACGACGCTGCTCAACGCCCTGATGGGGGTGCTGCCGGCCCGCGGCCGCCTCCTCTTCGAGGGGCGCGACCTGACGCGGCTGCCGGTCGAGGCGCGGGTCGCGCAAGGATTGAGCCTGATCCCCGAGCGCCGCGAGCTGTTCTCGACCATGACCGTCGAGGACAACCTGAAGCTCGGCGCCTTTCGGTTCCGC
Organism: Methylobacterium sp. EM32; assembly: GCF_040593685.1. Taxonomy (NCBI): domain Bacteria; kingdom Pseudomonadati; phylum Pseudomonadota; class Alphaproteobacteria; order Hyphomicrobiales; family Methylobacteriaceae; genus Methylobacterium; species Methylobacterium sp. EM32. The sequence continues at coordinate 33,645 of NZ_JBEXZS010000263.1, forward strand.
AACACGGGGGGCGGCGGCGACCTCGGGGAGATGTACCGGCTCTTCCCCCGTCTCGCCGAGCGCCGGCGCCAGCACGCCGGCACGCTGTCGGGGGGCGAGCGCCAGATGCTCGCCATGGCCCGCGCCCTGATGGGCCGCCCGCGCCTCCTGATGCTCGACGAGCCGAGCCTCGGCCTCGCCCCGCTCATCGTCGCCGAAGTGATGCGCACGGTGGCGCGCCTGCGCGACGAGGGGGTGGCGATCCTGCTGGTCGAGCAGAATGCTCGCGCGGCGCTCCAGATCGCCGATCACGGCTACGTCCTCGACGGCGGCAGCGTGGTGCTCCAGGGCGACAGCCACACCCTCCAGGGCGATGCCCGGGTGGTCGAGACCTATCTCGGCAGCCTCTCGGTCGACGAGCCGCCGAGCCGCGCCGCCGCCGGGCGTTGAGCCGGGGATTTTAGCCTGGAGTGCCGGCCCGGGATCCGCCGATGGTCGCGGTCGCGCTATCATCGAGGGTGGACTGGGTGGCGGCTCGATTGGCGCCGGAGCCTGTTTCGGCTCGCCCCACGGCCTCAAGACCCTGCGCATCATTCCGGGGCCGCGCAGCGGCGTCCGGAAACCCCAGTGGTGAAGAATGGAGCGGAACGAGCGCCGCTCTGTTCTGAGCCATCTGCGGTTATGGTTTCCGGGTTCCGCTGCGCGGCCCCGGAATGACGCGGAGGGTTTCAATCCTGCGCAAGTCAAGCGATCGGGCGTCGGCATTGAATCTGCGCGCACCAATTCGCGCCATCGCTCAGGCTCGGCGAATTTGCGATCGGGTCATCTATCGGAGATTCAATCGTCGGGAGTCTTGGTGGGCCCGGTAGGACTCGAACCTACAACCAGACCGTTATGAGCGGTCGGCTCTAACCATTGAGCTACAGGCCCTCGGTCTTCGTCTCGATGTCTCCGGGCGCTTCGGCGGCAGAGACGGCGACGCGAGACCTGCCCGTAGGTACCTGGGGACCATGGCGTCGGCAAGCCCCTTTACCATGGTCCTTGCGCAAGTCGGGGGTCACGGAGCCGGCCCGATCCGGGCTCTCGCCCCGGCCGAGGGATCAGCGCGCGGCCTGCTCCATGCCCGACGACGACGCGAATCCCATCGTGTCCTTCTCCGCATCTCCCATCGACGCGCCCACATTCATCACCGGGCGGCTACCGGCTCGGGCGGCGGCAGGCAGGGCGGCCTCGGGCTGGGCACAGAACAGCCCGACCGTGTCCTTCTCCGGGTTGCCGGTGGTCGGGCCGACGCGCATCGGCAGGTACAGCGGACAGCGCGCCGCTGCGGGGACTATGGAGCCGACGATCAACAAGGCCGCGAGCGGCGCAGCGAACGAGCGCATCTCTCCCTCCCGGGATCTCGATTATTGTCTGTATGACGAGAGACTGCGCGATCTACGCAGCCTGTCCGGATGTCATCTATCTGCCGATTCGAGTCCAGTGGCGTCATCAGATTGAATGACATCGCTGTATTGGCTGGAATGGCGATTGGGAATTCATGTGAGCGGGTGCCGGCCTCGGCCTCCGCGCCGGCACCGGCCGGGACGCTGCGTCCGCGGCAGGGTGGCATTTCATGCCGTCACGCGCGAAACCGGAGGCGAATGTGCCGGCGGAGAGCCCGATCGCTCGATTGCGGGGCATGGCAAAAGCGGCAAAACTCCGTCGAGCCTCCGCGCCGACGACGAACCAGACAGACCCCGATGAAGCTCGACAGGATCGACCTGAAAATCCTCTCCGAACTGCAGAAGAACGGCCGCATCACCAATGTCGAGCTGGCCGAGCGGGTGAACCTGTCGCCGAGCCCGTGCCTGATGCGGGTGAAGAAGCTGCAGAGCGAGGGCTACATCGCGAACTACTCGGCGCAGATCAACCTGTCGAAGCTCGGCCAGGCGCTGACCGTCTTCACCGAAGTGACGCTCAAGAACCACCGCCAGGCCGACTTCGCCCGGTTCCTGGCCGCGATCGAGAAGATCGACTCGGTGATGGAGTGCCACCTGATCTCGGGCGGCTACGATTATCTGCTCAAGTTCGTCACCGTGGACGTCATCGAGTACCAGACGACGATGGAGCGGTTGCTCGATCTCGACATCGGCATCGAGCAGTATTTCAGCTTCGTCGTGCTGAAGTCGCCGATCGTGCGGTCGTACCTGCCGCTCGACACGATGTTCCGGCTCTGACGGCGGCGCCCGGAGCCCCCGGGCGCGGGACCCGTTACCGTTGCGCGAAGGCCCGGGTGAGCTCGGGATCCTGCGTCAGGCCGTCGAGCCAGCCGGTGCGCAGCTGCGGCACCGAGGAGAACAGCAGCCGCGAATAGGGCTGCGTCGGCTGCCCGTCATTCACATCGGGGCGGAGCTGCTCGACCTTCTCGCCCTTGTACATCACCACCACCTCGTCGCAGACCGCCCGCACGGTCTCGATGTCGTGGCTGATGAACAGGTAGGACAGCGACAGTTCGCGCTGCAACTCCTTCAGGAGGTCGATGATCGCGGCGGCCACCACCGTGTCGAGGGCCGAGGTGATCTCGTCGCACAGGATCAGCCGGGCATCCGCCGCCAGCGCCCGGGCGAGGTTGATGCGCTGCTTCTGCCCACCCGACAGCTCGCCGGGGCGGCGATGGCGCAGGGGCCGGGGCAGCCGCACCATGTCGAGGAGCTGCTCGATCCGCGCCTCGCGCTCGCGCCCGCCCATGCCGTGGTAGAAGGCGAGCGGCCGGGCCAAAATCTCGCCCACCGACTGGTGCGGGTTGAGCGCGGTGTCTGCGGACTGGAACACGATCTGTAGATCGCGCAGGTCCTCGCGCCGCCGCTTGCGAAAATCCGGCGCCAGCGGCCGGCCGTCGAGGAGGATCTCGCCCCTGGCCGCCGGCAGGATGCCGGCGATCACCCGGGCAAGCGTGGACTTGCCGCAGCCCGATTCGCCGACGATGCCGAGGTTGCGCCCCCGCGCCAGCGCGAGGTCGACGCCCTTGAGGATGCGCAAGGCGGGCAGGCCCTCGGCGTCCGGCTTGCCGTAGCCGGCCACCACGTTGCGCACCACGAGGAGCGGCGCCTCGTCCTGGTCGAGGGGGCGCACGCGCGGCGCGGCGGCCGGGCGGAAGGCCGCCAGCAACTCGCGGGTGTAGGGGTGCTGCGGGCGTTCCAGGATGTCGGCGGTGCGCCCCTCCTCCCGGATCTCGCCGTGGCGCAGCACGATGATCCGGTCGGCGATCTGCGCCACCACCGCGAGGTCGTGCGAGACGTAGACGCCGGCGATGCCGCCCTTGCGCATCACCGACTTGAAGGCGCGCAAGACCTCGACCTGGGTGGTGACGTCGAGCGCCGTCGTCGGCTCGTCGAAGATCACGAGCTTGGGGTCGCCGATCAGCGCCATCGCGGCCGAGAGGCGCTGGAGCTGGCCGCCGGAGACCTGGTGGGGGTAGCGGTCACCGATCGTGTCGGGGTTGGGCAGCGCCAGTGCCCGGAACAGCTCGACCGCCTTGGCGCGGGCTTGCGCGATCGGCATCGTGCCGTGGATGCGCACGACCTCGACCACCTGGTCCATGATCGTGTGGGCGGGGTTGAAGGCGGCGGCCGCGCTCTGGGGCACATAGGAGACCAGCGACCCGCGTAATCCGGCGCGCCGGCTCTCGGGCAGCGCCCCCATCTCGACGCCGTCGAGGGTGACGGTGCCGCCGGTGACGCGGCAGCCGGGGCGGGTGTAGCCCATCAGGTCGAGGGCGATCGTGGTCTTGCCCGAGCCGCTCTCGCCGATCAGGGCGACGATCTCGCCCTCGTCGATGTCGAACGAGACACCGCGGATGATCTCGAGGGTGCGGCCCGCATCGGTGCGCGCCTCGATCCTCAGGTCGCGGACTTCGACGAGGCGGCTCATGCGTCTTCGCTCCGGTCGCGGATCTTCTGGGGCAGGTTGTCGATGAGCAGGTTCACGCTGATCGTCAGGCTGGCGATGGCGATGAGCGGGAAGATCACCGCCGGCGCGGCGAGGGACAGGCCGCCGATATTCTCCTTCACCAGCGCCCCCCAATCGGCGTTCGGCGGCTGCACGCCGAGGCCGAGGAAGGACATGCTGGAGAGGAGCAGCACGATGAAGACGAAGCGCAGGCCGAGATCGGCCAGGACCGGGCCGACGATGCCCGGCAGGATCTCGGCGCGGATCAGGTAGCCGAGCCGCTCGCCGCGCACCCGCGCCACGGTGACGTAGTCCATCGCGTTGACGTTGACGGCGAGCGCCCGGGCGAAGCGGTAGGAGCCGGGGATGTAGATGACGGCGAGCGTCAGGATCAGGACCGGGATCGAGGAGCCGACCGCCGCCACCAGCACCAGCGCCAGGATCTTGCTCGGGATCGAGATCAGCGCGTCGAGGAAGCGGCTGAGCGCGGAGTCGAAGAACCCGCCGACCACCGCCGCCGCCATGCCGAGGGTGACGCCGCAGAAGCACGCGATCGCGACCGCGGCCAGCGAGATCCCCACCGTGTAGCGGGCACCGAACAGGATGCGCGAGAGCACGTCGCGGCCGAGATAGTCGGTCCCCATCGGGTAGGCGCCCGAGACCGGCTGAAAGAAGTCGAAATCGACGATCTCGCCGACCGGGTGGGGGGCGATCAGCGGCGCGATCACCGCGACGACCGCCCAGGCGAGGATCACCAGGAAGGCGACCGCGCCGACCGGGCTGATCCGGTAGCCGAGGCGCCAGCGCCGAGCCGGCCGCGTGCTGGACAGGGAGACGCTCATGCGTGACGCAGCCTCGGGTTGGAGACGATGGTGACGATGTCGGCGACCGTGATCAGCAGCAGGTAGGCGAGGCAGAACACCATCGCGCAGCCCTGGATCAGCGGCAGGTCGCGGGTCGACACCGCGTCGAGCATCAGCTTGGCGATGCCCGGATAATTGAAGATCGTCTCGACGATGATGACGCCGCCGAGCAGGTAGGACAGGGACAGCGCCACCGCGTTGACGATCGGCCCGAGTGCGTTCGGCAGGGCGTGGTGCAGCACCATGCGACGGCGCGAGGCACCCTTCAAAAGCGCCATCTCGACATAGGGCGTGTTCAGGGTCTCGATCACGGCGGCCCGCGTCATGCGGATCATCTGCGCCGAGACGACGAAGCTCAGCGTCAGCACCGGCATCGCATAGGCCTTGAGGAGACCCCCGAACGTCGTCACGTCGCCGGTCATCGACAGGGCCGGTAGCCAGCCGAGATACACCGCGAAGACGATCACCGAGAGGGTCGCGACCATGAATTCCGGCACCGAGATCACCGCGATGGTGAAGACCGCGACGATCCGGTCGACGAGCGTGCCGCGCAGGATCGCGGCGGTGACGCCGAGGGTCAGCGCGACCGGCACCGAGATCGCCGCGGTCACCCCGGCGAGCTTCAGCGAGTTCGCGAGGCGACCGGCGATCTGCTCGGCGACCGGGATGTTGTTGACGTAGGAGATTCCGAGATCGCCCGTCGCGAGGTTCTTCAGCCAGATCAAGAAGCGCAGGGCGGCGGGCTGGTCGAGATGCATGGCGGTCCGCAGGCCCTTCACCGCCTCCGGCGTCGCCGCCTGGCCGAGCAGGATCTGCACCACATCCCCCGGCAGGAGCGCGGTCGCGAAGAAGATGACCACGGCGACGATCAGCAGCGTCACCACCGTGACCACCACGCGGCCCGCGATCATGCGGAGGATGAGAGTGTTCATGGGCGCTCCCGCGCTGGCCGCGACGATGAAGGAGGTCCGGGGGCGGCGGACCGCCCCCGGGACCCGTGGGTTGTCAGGCCCCGAACCAGGCGTACTCGGCGAGGCCGTAGGCCATCATGCCGCCGAGCGGGTTCGCCACCAGCCCCTTCAGCTTGGGCGACACGCCGTCGAGGTTCGACTGGAAGGCCGGGATCACGGTGCCGGCCTCGTTGGCGACCATCGCCTGCATCTCGCCGTAGATCTGCTTGCGCTTGGCCTGGTCGAGGGCGCCTCTCGCTTCGAGCAGCATCGCGTCGAATTTTTCGGACTTGTAGCGGCTCTCGTTCCACGGCGCGGCCGACTGGTAGAACTGCGAGAAGATGACGTCCGGAGTCGGGCGGGCGTTGATGTTGCCGAAGCCGACCGCGTCCTTGAGCCAGTGGTTCGACCAGTAGCCGTCCGACGGGACGCGGTCGATGACGAGGTTCAGCCCGATCTTGCCGCCTGCCTGCTGCAGCACCGCGGCGTAGTCGGCCGAGCTGCTGGCGGCGTCCGAGGCCACCATGCGGATTTCCGGGCCGAGCATGCCGGCCTTCTGGAACAGGGACTTCGCCCGCTCCGGATCGAACTCGCGCTGCTTGAGCCCGGCGTTGAAGTAGGGGCTCCACGGCGGGACCGGCTGGTCGTTGGCGATCTCGGCGAGGCCGCGCAAAACCGACTTCTGGATCACCTGGCGGTTGATCAGATACTTGAAGCCCTCGACGACCCCGGCCTTGTCGCCCGGCGCGAGATCGAGGCGGATATTGAGGTTGGTATAGGTGCCGAGCTTGCTGATGAAGGGGGCGATCGCCGGGTTGCCCTCGATGATCCGCAGCGAGCGCGGGTTGAGGTTGGCGCCGACATGGATGTCGCCCGACAGGACCGCGTTGAGGCGGGCCGACTCGTCCGAAATCGCGAAATACTCGAAGGTGTCGAAGTAGGGACCCGACGACTTCCAGTAGTTGGTGTTGCGGGCGACGATCGAGCGGACGCCCGGCTTGAACTCCTTCAGGACGAACGGCCCGGTGCCGTTGCCCTTGGTGAAGTCGGTGGTGCCGTCGGCCACGATCATGAAGTGGTGCAGGGCCAGGATCGTCGGCAGGTCGGCATTGGCGGCCGTCAGCGTGATCGTCGCCGTCAGGTCGTCGGCGGCGGTGACGTCGGCGAACTGCTTGGCGATGGTGGCGACCTTCGAGCCGGTGGCCGGATCGAGGTGGCGCTTGAGCGAGTAGACCACGTCCTTCGCGGTCAGGCTCTTGCCGTCGTGGAAGGTTACACCCTTGCGCAGCTTGACGGTCCAGGTCTTGGCGTCGGCGCTCTCGACGCTGTCGGCCAGTTCCATCGTCAGCTGGCCGGCGCCGTTGATGTAGGTCAGACGGTTGTAGAGGGCGCAGCAGCGGGTGTAGTCGGTGGCGTTGGAGGCCTTGGCCGGGTCGAGCGTGTCGGCGGTCGAGGCCGAGAAGCCCGCGATCTTGAGGTGGCCGCCCTTGACCGGCTCGGCGGCGAGCGCCGCGCCGGCGCGGCCGAGGATCGCGGTGCCGGCCGAGAGGGCGACGCCGCCCGCCAGCAGCATCCTGAGCAATTCGCGCCGGTCGGCGCCGCGCCGGATGGCAGTCTCGACCATCGCGTCGTCACCGGGAGTCCAGTTGGCCATCCTGTCGCTCATCGCAAGTCTCCTGGTGCGACGGTGATCCGTCGTCGGCTTGAAAGATCGGGACGCTCTTCGCGTCGACGCGGGCCACATCCCGCAACGACGGTCGTGACGAGGGCGCGGACGGACCGGTGGCTCACGAGCCCGGGACGCGGGCGACATCCGGTCTCGCGGGCCGTGACGCTTTATGTCGGGGCCGCTCCGCGCCCGCGGCGGGAGGGCCGTCCGACGCCGCCGGCGATCCGGGCGGCGGCGGGTGAAATTCCGCGGATGGCGCAATGTCCGTGCCATCCGATCCCGTCCGGCGCCCTCCCCCTCCGGAGGATCGGGGCCCGGCCCGGCTCTCAATGACAGCAGTGTGGCGGATCCGCCTCGCGATTTGCACCGAAACGACGGAGGGGGACGGCACAAAATTCCGAATCTTCGGTCCCGGCAAAATTTATGCAGCGGGCCGCCGGGCGGCGCTCCGGCGGCAAGCGGGCATGTCCGGCTTTGTTACAGCTTGAGCGGTACGAGGCGTTGTGCAGTCGAGGGCGAGGTCACGTCGCTGTTCCGGCAGAAGAGAGAGGTCGTGAGGCCTTGTATCGACTGGCGTGAGCGCCGGGTCGGGGACGACCGCGTCCGGCCGGCGGCTTTCCTCTACGGATCAGGGGCGGCGCCATTTGTGGAACGCGGCGAGTGGGGGATGTCCGGTCTCGTCGGAATGGCGGACCGCGCGGATCGACGGTCCCGGCGGAGTGCCGACGATGCCGGTGGCCCGCCACGATGCGCAACAATCTGCTGCGGTCCGGATTCCTGCGCTGAACTGGTCACGGGCTGCCGGGGAAAGGCTGTTGGGGAAAGAAAGGGCGCGGACATTCCCCTCTCGCCGCCCGCGGCGAGAGGACTTCACCCCCTTGTCGGGGGTGAAGTGAGCGGAGGCGGAGCCGGAGCAAGGGTGAGGGGGTCTCTCGGGATGAGGCTCATCCAGCACCACCCCCTCACCCTCGCCCTGTGGGCTTGTCGCGTCCCTTGAACGGGGACACGACCCTCTCCCCACCCACGGGGAGAGGAGAAACCAACGCATTTTTCTTTGCCTGCCGCCCTGCAGTCACCGAAAGCACCCGCCGCCCGCCTCCCGCCGGCCAGACACGAAAAAGGCGGCCTCCCGGCCGCCTCCTCCGTTCCCGACACTGTCGTGGGTCAGTCCGCGCTCACTCGTAGACGCAGACGTAGATCTTGCGCACCGTCTCGATCGTGCGCCAGATGCCGACGAAGCCGGGCTTCATCACGAAGCTGTCGCCGGCCCGGTAGGTCCGGGTCTCGCCGCCCGTCTCCTCGATCTCGACCAGGCCGGAGAGGATGTGGCAGAACTCGAAGGTGGTGCCCTTGATCGAGTGGGTCTCGCCCGGGGTCGCCTCCCAGATGCCGGTCTTGATCATCCCGTCGCGGGTGTCGTCCTGCGCCCAGGTCTTGAATTCCGGCGAGCCCGAGATCAGGCGCTCGGGCAGCGGCAGGGCCTCCTTGGGGGGGAAGCGCGGATCGGTGTCGAGGGTGACGAGAAGGCTCATGCCGGTCTCCTGGGCTTGTAGGGTGTCGGGATCCGCGGCCGCGCCGGTCGCCGGCGGCAGGCGGATCGAGGCGGAAGGCCGGCGGCGCGGAGCCGGCCTCCCCTTGAACCGGCTCGACCTTAACGGCGGGAACCCGGGGCTCCTGCCGTAAATCGGGAGGCTTCGGGCGAAAATTCCGAAAACCGCCCGATCTCCAGCGGAATTGTCGGCGCGGTCCGGGTCATCTTTTTGGCGAGCGGTGGTGCCATGACGGCGCGGCGCGGGTCTCGGGCCCTGCGTCTCGCCCGCGCGGCGCCGGCCGGCAAGGAGAGGATGTGGTGACGACGCCCCCCAACACGATGCGGCTGAAGTCCTTCGAACTCGCCACGCAGGACATCGCCACCGTCGACGTGGACGCGCTCCACGGGCTGTCCCTCGGGGTCGAGTGGCCGCACCGCCCGGGCGACTGGGAGGCCCTGCGTGCTCTCGGCCACGGCGTGGCTGCCATCGACGAGATTGGCCGCGTCTTCGGCTCGGCGATGTGGTTCCCCCACGGCGAGGAGTGCGCGACGATCGGCATGGTCATCACCTCGCCGCGGCTCCAGGCCCATGGCGGCGGGCGCTGGATGATGGAGCGCATCCTCCAGCAATGCGGCGAGCGCCGGCTGATCCTGAACTCGACCCGCGCCGCCTACCGCCTCTACGTCTCGCTCGGCTTCGAGCCGCAGGCCACCGTCTACCAGTGCCAGGGCCAGGCGACGTCGGCGGCCGCGCCCCGGCCCAGCCTCGCCGACGCGGTCGAGGTGCTGATGCCGTCCGCTCTCGACGAGGTCGCAGGCCTCGACGCGGCCGGCTTCGGCGCCGAACGCCCCCGGCTGATGGCGCAGCTCGCCCGGACCGCCGAGATCCGCGGCCTGCGGCGCGACGGGCGCCTGGTCGGCTACGGCATGCGCCGCGCCTTCGGGCGCGGCACGGTGATCGGCCCAGTCGTGGCGGAGAGCGAGGAGGAGGCCGCTTCGCTGGTCGCCAGCCTGCTCGCCGGCCTCGATGGCCAGTTCGTCCGCCTCGACACCCGGCAGGAGACGGGACCCTTGCGCAGCTACCTCGAGGCGGCGGGCCTGCGCCTGTTCGATACGGTGCGGACGCTGACCCGCGGCGCCCCGCTGCCCTTCGTCGAGCCCGGGCGCCCCGGCGTCTACGGGCTGGCGGCGCACGCCCTGAGCTAGAGCACCCGACCACTTTTCGAGATGCGACGCATGACGTGGACCGCCCTCCCCGACGGGCGGAAGGTCGCGTCGCGCGCCCCATCGACTGGGATACCCCTGCCATGGACACCGCCACCCTCCCGGACCGCCGGATCGCCGCCGACGCGACTGCCCTTGTGCCGTTCGCCGCCGCGCACTTGCCCGGCGCGCTCGCGCTGTCGCGGGAGATGTCGTGGCCCTACCGGCTTGAGGATTGGGACTTCGCCCTGCGGGTCGGCCGCGGCTTCGCCCTGGAGCGCGACGGCACGGTGATCGGCACGGCGGCCTGGTTCCCCGACGAGGCGGACCACGCCACGATCGGGATGATCATCGTCGCGGGCGCGGCCCAGGGGCGGGGCTACGGGACGCGGCTGGTGGAGGCGCTGCTCGGCGCGGCCGGGACCCGGACCCTGCTCCTCAACTCGACCACCGAGGGGCGCGCGCTCTACGCGCGCTACGGCTTTCGGCCGGTCGGCACCGTCCGGCAGCACCAGGGTCCGTACCAGCAATGCGGTGCGGCAGTCGCGGATCCGGACCTGCGGGCGATCACGCCGGACGACCTCGGGGCGATCGCGGCGCTCGACCGGGCGGCGACCGGCTTCGCGCGGCGCCCGCTGCTGGAGTGCCTGATCGCGGCCGGCGAGGGCCAAGTGCTCCTGCGCGACGGCGCGCCCGCGGCCTACGCAATTACCCGGCCCTTCGGCCGGGGCCACGTGATCGGCCCGGTCGTCGCCGGGAGCCCGGACGAGGCGCGCCGCCTGATCGCGGCGTCCCTCACCCGCCTCGACGGGCATTTCGTGCGGATCGACGTGCCTGAGGGCGCCGGGCTCTCGCCGTGGCTCACCGAGATCGGGCTGAATCAGGTCGGCGACGCCCTCACCATGGTGCGCGGCGCTCTCGCGCCGGTCGGGCCGGCGCGCCTCTTCGCCCTCGCCAACCAATCCTTCCATTAGCGCGACGCTGCGTTCCGTCGCCCCTCCAGACCTCGAATCTTCCGGTGCCGCTATGAAGCTCACATCCTATTGGCTGGACACGTCGAACCCGTTCACCGGCGGTGCCACGGGGCCGGTCGAGGGCACGTGCGACGTCGCGGTGATCGGCGGCGGCCTGACCGGGTCCTCCGCCGCCCTGGCGCTCGCCAAGAAGGGTGCCCGCGTCGTCCTGCTGGAGGCCGACGTGATCGGCGGCGCCGCCTCGGGTCGCAACGGCGGCATGTGCAACAACGGCTTCGCGCAGGATTACGCCACCCTCTCGGGCAAGCTCGGCCAGGAGGCCGCCAACACGCTCTACCGCGCCTTCGATGCCGGGGTCGACACGGTCGAGCGGCTGGTGCGGGAGGAAGGCATCGATTGCAGCTTCGCGCGTGTCGGCAAGATCAAGCTCGCGGCGAAGCCCGAGCACTATGACAAGCTAGCGCGCAGCCAGGAGCTGCTCGCCTCGACCGTCGATCCCGACACCGAAATGGTCAGCCGCGCCGACCTCCCCGCCGAAATCGGGTCGCAGCGCTATTACGGCGGCCTGATCTACCGCAAGAGCGCTGCCCTGCATGTCGGGTGCTTCGTCCGAGGGCTCGCCGAGGCCGCCGCCCGCCGCGGCGTCGCAATCCACGAGCGCACGCCGATGACCAGCCTGAAGGCGGCACCGGGCGGCGGCCACCTCGTCGGCACGCCCAAGGGCACGGTGCGGGCGAAACAAGTGCTGCTCGCCAGCGGCATCTCGCAGGCCGGGCCGCTCGGCTGGGTCCGCCGGCGCATCGTGCCGGTCGGCGCCTTCCTGATCGCCACCGAGCCGCTGCCACTGGCGATGCTGGACCGGATGACGCCGCGCCGCCGCAACGCCACCGACACCAAGAACCTCGTCAACTACTTCCGCACCACGCCGGACAACCGGCTGCTCTTCGGGGGACGTGCCCGCTTCGCGGTCTCGAACCCGGCTTCGGACGAGAAGAGCGGCGAGATCCTGCGCGCCGCCCTGCACGACGTCTTCCCCGAGCTGAAGGACGTGCGGATCGACTATTGCTGGGGCGGCATGGTCGACATGACCCGCGACCGCCTCCCCCGGGCCGGCGAGCGCGACGGCATCTACTACTCGATGGGCTACAGCGGCCACGGCACCCAGATGTCGACCCTGATGGGCACCATCATGGCCGAGGTGATGGACGGGCGCGCCGAGCTGAATCCCTGGGGCGGCTTCGCCTGGCCGGCGATTCCGGGCCATTTCGGCCCGCCCTGGTTCCTGCCGGTGATCGGCGCCTATTACCGCCTCAAGGACCGTTTCCAATGACCGATCCGCTTCGGCACCTGATGCAGGCCGGATTCCTCGGCCGCTTCTACAGCGACGGGGCGTGGCGCGAGCCGGCGGGGACGGAGCGCGCCGGCGTCGTCGACCCGGCGAGCGAGACGGTGATCGCCGAGATCGCCCTCTGCGATCGAGACGACGTCGCGCACGCGGTCGCCGCGGCGAGGCGCGCCTTCCCGGCCTGGTCGCGCACGCAAGCCTCCGAGCGCGCCGCGCTCCTCGACCGCGTCCACGGGCTGGTGATGGAGCGGCTGGAGCTGTTCGCCCAGGCGCTGAGCGCCGAGATGGGCGCGCCCATCACCTACGCGCGCCAGGCGCAGGTGCCGCTCGCCGCCGCCCATCTGCGGGTCGCCCGCGACCTGCTGGCGACCTACCCCTTCCTGTCGCAGCGCGGCACCACCGCCATCGCCCGCGAGGCGATCGGCGTCTGCGCGCTGATCACGCCGTGGAACTGGCCGCTCTACCAGATCACCGCCAAGGTCGGCCCGGCGCTCGCGGCGGGCTGCACGGTGGTGCTGAAGCCGAGCGAGCTGTCCCCCCTGAGCGCGCTCCTCTTCGCCGAGGTGATGCACGAGGCCGGCTGCCCGGCCGGCGTGTTCAACCTCGTCAACGGCACCGGGCCGGTGGTCGGCGAGGCGCTGGCGACCCATCCCGAGGTCGACATGGTCTCGATCACCGGCTCGACCCGGGCCGGCGTGCTGGTGGCGCAGGCCGCGGCGCCCACCGTCAAGCGCGTGGCGCAGGAGCTCGGCGGCAAGTCGCCCAACGTCGTCCTGCCGGACGCCGATCTCGCCCGCTGCGTTCCCCACGGCGTCGCCGCGGCGATGCGCAATCTCGGCCAGTCGTGCAGCGCGCCGACCCGGATGCTGGTGCCCCGCGCCCGCCTCGCCGAGGTCGAGGCCCTGGCGCGGCAGGCCGTAGCCGCCTTCGTGGTCGGCGATCCGCGGCGCGAGGCGACCACCCACGGCGCCATCGCCAACCGGGCGCAGTACGACCGGATCCAGCAGATGATCCGGATCGGCATCGAGGAGGGTGCCAAGCTCGTCGCCGGCGGCCCCGGGCGGCCCGACGGCCTGACGACCGGCCTCTTCGCCCGCCCGACGATCTTCTCCGAGGTGCGCCGCGACATGGCGATCGCGCAAGAAGAGATCTTTGGGCCGGTCCTGGCGATCCTGCCCTACGACAGCGTCGAGGAAGCGGTCGAGATCGCCAACGACACGATCTACGGGCTCGGCGCCCACGTGCAGGGCGCCGACATGGACCAGGTGCGGGCGGTGGCGGCACAGATCCGCGCCGGTCAGGTCCACCTCAACGCGCCGGACTGGGACCCGGCGGCGCCCTTCGGCGGCTACAAGCGCTCCGGCAACGGCCGCGAATACGGCCGCGAGGGCCTGGAGGAGTACCTGGAGACCAAGGCGATCCTCGGTTTCTACCGGTAGCCGGGACGGGGCCGTGATCCCGGAGGATCACGGCCTTCAGTGTCCGGCACGCCCACTCGCCGGGCCGTCATCCCGCAGTGATGGACGGCTTTTGGAAACGATCGTTTTCCATCGTTTCTGTTTCCAGCCAGAAACGCCGCAGACATACTCTCTTCATCGAAACGGCGCCGCACCGGCCGCCCCTGATGGAGATGACCATGACGAAGCCCTATACCCGCCTCGACCTCGACCAGGCCGTCGTCCTGCTGGTCGATCACCAGGCCGGCCTGATGTCGCTGGTGCGCGACCTCGACCCCGACCGCTTCCGGAACAACGTGCTGGCGGTGGCCGACCTCGCCGCCTACTTCAAGCTACCGACCATCCTCACCACCAGCTTCGAAGAGGGCCCGAACGGCCCGATCATGCCGGAGCTGAAGGCCAAGTTCCCGGACGCGCCCTTTATCGCCCGGCCCGGCCAGATCAACGCCTGGGACAACCCCGATTTCGTCGCCGCCGTGAAGGCGACCGGCCGCAAGCAGCTGATCATCGCCGGCGTCGTCACCGAGGTCTGCGTCGCCTTCGTCGCCCTGTCGGCCATCGCGGAGGGCTATGAGGTGTTCGCCGTCACCGACGCCTCCGGCACCTTCAACCCGGTGGTGCGCGACGGCGCCTGGAACCGGATGTCGGCGGCGGGCGTGCAGCTGGTGAACTGGTTCGCGGTCGCCTGCGAACTGCACCGCGACTGGCGCCGGGACGTCGAGGGGCTGGCGACGCTGCTCGGCGACCACATCCCGGACTATCGCAACCTGATGACGAGCTACGCCGCGCTCCGGGGCACGATCCCGAACGCGAATCCCGGCGCCTAAACCGCGCCATGACGGTGCGGGAGTTTCGTGACATAGAGCGGCCCTGCGCGTCGATCGACCTTCCCCGCGTGCGGGAAGGTCGATCGGTCTCGGTCACGGGCTCTCCGGCATGGCGAAGATCGTCGCTCTCCAGTACTTCGCGGTCGTCACCCGCTGCACGTCGCTGCGCGACGCCGCCACCCAGCTCGACATCCATCCGAACGTCCTGGCGCGGCACATCTCGCAGCTAGAATACTACATGGACGCGCCGCTCCTGGAACGCAGTCCCCTCGGCATCCGCCTGACCGCGGCGGGGGAATTGCTCGCCGCCAAGCTCGACCGGACGATCAACGAGCTCGACCACGTCGTCCGCCTGATCGACGACCTGAAGGGCCTGCGCGGCGGCCTCGTCGGCGTCCACGCCGCCGAGGGCGTCGCCTCGGCGATCCTGGTGCCGGTGCTCGCCGCCTTCGCGGCCCGGCACCCGCACGTCCGCGCCCGGCTGCGCACCGGGACCGCGAAGGACGCGGTGCGGGCAATCGAGGACGCCTCCTGCGACCTCGCCCTCACCTTCTTCGCCCCGGCCTCCGACGCGATCACGGTGATCAAGCGGGTGCGGCTGCCGCAATTCATCATCGCGCCGCCGGACCACCCGGTGACGCGGGAGGGCGGCGCCACTCCGGCCGCGCTCGCGGGCTATCGCTGGGTGCTGCCGGGCCCGGATTTCGGCGTGCGCACCTATCTCGACCGGGCGGCCGCCGAGGCCGGGTGCCGGATCGTGCCGACCTTCGAGGCCGCCTCCCTCGACCTGCAGCGCACGCTCATCGTGCAAGCCGGCGCCCTCGGGGTGCTGCCGCGCGCCACGGTCGCCGACGGAATCGCCGCCGGCACGATGGTGGCGGTGCCCTTCCCCGACACGATGCCGGTCGAGACCTACCTCGACCTCTGCGTTCCGGCCGACCGGCAGCCGAGCTTCGCCGCCGAGCGCCTGCGCCGCGACCTGGAGGCCGCACTGCTCCAGGTCAGGGCGTGACCGGCCGGGGAGTGCCACGAAAAACGGTGCACGCCTCGCACGATTTCGTCGTAGTCAGCCCGCC
>NZ_JBEXZS010000264.1:0-99102 GCF_040593685.1 Methylobacterium sp. EM32
GCCGGCCGCTCCGTGCCGAGCACGCCCTGCGTCAGGACGGCGAGGATCTGCGCCGCCTCGACCGCCTGGAGCAGGCGGTCCTCGTCCCAAGTGACCGGAAGCGGGCAGGGAACGTGGCCGGCCTGCTCGATGGCGAGGAAGGCGAGATGCGCCTCGGCCATGCCGGCCATGCACAGGCCGACGGGGCTGCGGGGCGGCAGCCGCAGCATCTGCAACCCCTCGGCCAGCCGTGCGACGATCTCGCGGGCGGCGGCGTAGGTCCAGGCAATGGCGGGGCGGCCGCACCAGGCGGGCTTGCTCGCCTGGTCGACGAGGGCGATGCGGGCGGGATGCCGGTCGGCGACGGCGGCGAGCAGCGCCCCCAGCCCCATGGCAAGAGGGGCCTCGGGTGCCGGCGCTGCCGGAGAGGCCGCAAGAGCCGCCCGCGGCGGATCGGCCGCGATCGCCCGCGCCGGATCGGCAAAAACCGGCTGCGCCGGATCGGGGAGGGACGACGCGTCGTCTCGTCTCATCGTCGCCTGAGCCGCCACCGTCGCCACCTCGTCCGCCTGCCGCACCGGGCATCCTACCCACGCATGGTTAAGGGCGTTTTAACCGTACCGGCCCCTCGCGGTCGGCGAAGGGATCAGCTAAGGGGCCCTGCGGTCGGCGGCCGAGGCCTTGCCTTCGCCTCAATCCGGGGGAAAGCAGGCGCCCCGGAGGCCGGGCGGAGCCCTCCGGCCGCGCTCCGCTTGCTGCCGGCGCGCCCGCATCCGAGCGGGTCTTGCGCGCCAAAGGCCACCGACGTCCTGCCGTTTGAGGGGTCCACTCCTGATGTTCTTCGCGAATCGTCCCGCGCGCCCGAACCAGGCCGCCATTGCCTTCGCCCTGGCCGGCCTCGGGCTCGGTCTCGCGACCGCCCCGGCGCTCGCCCAGCCCAAGAAGCCCGCCGCCCCGGCGCCGGCCGCTCCCGCCCCGGCGGCGCCCGCCGGCCAGGCCCAGCAGACCGGCCCGATGGTCGTGCAGGTGAAGCCCGAGCCGTCCCAGGCCGACTGGACCAAGGTCTGCGGCAAGGACCAGGGCAGCGGCAACGAGGTCTGCTACACCACCCGCGACTTCGTCTCCGACCAGGGTCAGGCGGTGCTGGCCGTGGCCGTCTACGACATGAAGGGCCCGCAGGGCGCCAAGGTCGTGCGCTTCCTGATGCCGCTCGGCCTGCTGCTGCAGCCCGGCATCCGCTTCGCGGTCGATACCGGCCAGGCGACCCCTGGCCGCTACGCCGTCTGCTTCCCGAACGGCTGCTTCGCCGAGGCCCCGGGCCTGAAGGACGAGGTGGTCAACGCGATGAAGAAGGGCACGACCCTGAACGTCAGCGTGCAGAACCAGATGCAGCGCGAGGTCACCTTCGCGGTGCCGCTGACCGGCTTCGGCAAGGCCTTCGACGGTGCCCCGATCGACCCGAAGGTGCTCGAGGAGCAGCAGAAGAAGCTTCAGGCCGAGCTGGAGAAGCGCTCCGAGGAGATGCGCAAGCAGCTCGAGCAGAAGGGCGGCGCTCCGGCGGCCGCGGCTCCGGCCGCCAAGTAAGCGCTTCGGAAACAGCTCCGCGCCCTGATCGAGGGTGCGGGGCTTCGACCGATATTCAGACGCCCCGGCATCGACGCCGCGATGCCGGGGCGTTTCGCGTGGCGGCGGCCTGCCCCGGCAGGGCCTACCGTCGCAGGCCCCGCGTCACCCAGTACTCGCGCGGGACGCAGATGCCGAGCGGGGTCGCGAAGCGCGCGTGGAAGGCGATGAAGTCGCGCTTCAGCGCGGCGCGGCGGCTCTCGTCCAGGCCGGCCGCCAGGGCCTTGGTCGGCCCATAGCCGGTGGAGAACGTCTCCCAGGCCGCCTCAGGGCTCGGCTCGCGGTAGTAGGAGACCCCCTTCTCGAAGGCGAGGTCGAAATCCCGGCCCAGCAGCTCCGTGATGCGCTCGGTGCGGCCCCACTCGAACGGCGAGGGCGGGGCCGGCGCGGGCGGCGGCGGCATGTAGGCCTTCATCACCCGGAACATCTCGAACACCGCGCCGTCGGGCGTCCAGGTGGTGAGGGCGATGCGTCCGCCCCGGCGGCAGATCCGCGCCAGCTCCGACGCCGCCGCCTCGGGGCGGCTGGCGAACATCACGCCGCAGGTCGAGATCACGGCGTCGAAGGCGCCGTCGTGGAAGGGCAGGCTCTCGGCATCGCCGACGCGGTAGGCGATCTCGAGGCCCTCGGCCCGGGCTCGCCCGGCCGCGAAGGCGATCAGGTCGCCGCCCAGATCGACGCCCACCACCTCCGCTCCCCGGCGGGCGACCAGGCGCGAGGTCCAGCCGGTGCCGGTGGCGAGGTCGAGGATCCGCTCGCCCGGTTGCGGATCCAGCCGCAGCACGCAATGCGCGATGCTGTCGGCGATGCCGCGGCTGATCTCGTCGTAGCGCCCGCCGCCGGAATTCCAGATCCCGGCCGGCCTGGCGTTATGCGGCTGGATCCGGCCGCTCTCGATTCCACTGGTCTCGATTCCACTCTTCATGGCGACCTCCCGTTCGCGCAGGAAGCATCACCACGACGATCGGCAGATCATCGCGACGCGTGACAGGCAATGCAAACGCCTGCAAGATCGCTCTCATTGCAGGACTGTTCTCAGTCTAAATGAAAATAGTCGATCCTCGTTTACATAAGTTGGCGTGCTGCCGCCGCTCGAAGCGGTCCGCGCACGCGACGAGGGCCGGGCATCGCTGCCCGGCCCTCGTCGCGTGCGCGATGCGGTGAGTTCCGATCATCGGGAGCGGGCGCGCCACCCGCCGACGGCCTCAATTCGCCGCGTCGCTCCGCAGGCGGTAGGCACCCTCGTCGTCGCGCTCGAACATCTCGGCGATACGGGTATGGCGCAGGGCCTCGCCGGAGCGGTCGGGCACCAGGTTCTGCTCCGAGACGTAGGCGACGTACTCGGTGTCCTGGTTCTCGGCGAGCAGGTGGTAGAACGGCTGGTCCTTGGACGGCCGCACCTCCTCGGGGATCGCCTGCCACCATTCCTCGGTGTTGGCGAAGACCGGGTCGACGTCGAAGATGATGCCGCGGAACGGGTAGATCCGGTGACGCACGACGTCGCCGATGTTGAACTTGGCGAAGCGGATGACCGCACCGGACGGCACGGCATCGGGCTGCGGGGCGGGCATGGCGGAGGAGGTCTGTCCGGAAGGCATGGGCGTCACATAGGATCACGGGGGCGGGAATGCACCGGCGCCGGGTCTGCGCACAAGGTAGCCCCCGCCCCCGAAGGTCTCACGATACCGGGAGCCAGGATCCCGGCTCCAAGGATTCAGGCTCCAAGGATCCCGGCTTAGACCTCCAGGCCGTAGGCCCGGGCGAGGTCGGGATCCTTGGCGGCGACGAGCCGGGCGAGGTTCACGATCACGCTGGCCTGCTTCCAGGTGGCGTCGTCCTGCATCTTGCCGTCGAGCATCACCGCGCCGGTGCCGTCGGGCATCGCCTCCAGGATGCGCGTGGCGAAAGCGACCTCGCCCGGATCCGGCGCGAAGACGCGCTTCGCGATCGCGACCTGGCTCGGATGCAGGGTCCAGGCGCCGGCGCAGCCCATCAGGAAGGCGTTGCGGAACTGCACCTCGCAGGCCGCCGCATCGGAAAAGTCGCCGAACGGGCCGTAGAACGCCTTGATGCCGTTGGCCTGGCAGGCATCGACCATCCGGGCGATGGTGTAGTGCCAGAGGTCCTGCTGCACGCTCGCCCGCTCGGCCGAGCCCGGCGTCGGATCGGCGATGACCCGGTAATCCGGATGGCCGCCGCCGACCCGGGTGGTCTTCATGCCGCGCGAGGCCGCGAGATCGGCGGGCCCCAGGCTCATCCCGTGCATGCGCGGCGAGGCGCAGGCGATGGCATCGACGTTGGCGACGCCCTCCGCCGTCTCCAGGATGGCGTGGATCAGGATCGGTTTTCCGACGCCGGCCTTCGCCTCGAGCTGCGCGAGCAGCTGGTCGACGTAGTGGATGTCCCAGGGTCCCTCGACCTTCGGCACCATCACGACGTCGAGCTTGCTCCCGACCTCAGCCACGATCTCGATCAGGTCGTCGAGCAGCCACGGGCTGTTGAGGGCGTTGACCCGGGTCCACAGGCCGGTGCCGTGAGCGGCGAAGTCGGTGTCCCGGGCCATGGCGATGAAGCCCTTGCGGGCGTTCAGCTTCTGGTCGGCCGGGACCGCATCCTCGAGGTTGCCCAGCACCACGTCGACCTGGGTCGCCAGCTCCGGCACCCGGGCCCGCACCTTGTCGTTGTGCGGCGGCACGAAGTGGATCATGCGCTCCAGGCGCACCGGCAGCTCGCGGAACGGGGCCGGGGCCCCGGAGGCCAGGGGCTGGAAGAAGCGGCGCGGCAGTTTCATGGGGGGGTCTCTCCAGCCTCCGTCACGGCCGGCCTCGCGGAGGCCCGGCCGTGACGGAGGGTTAGTGCAGGCCCGGCGCGGCCGTAAAGGGGCGCTGCGTCGGCAGATGGTCGGGGCGGGGCGAGACCTGGCGCCGGAGGGGCGCCACTTTCGACGGGGGGACGACCTCCTTTCGGGGAGGCGAACCGCGCCTGCGCCCGCCGGGAGGCGGGCGCGACGTCCTCCGACTTGTTTCCAGCTCTTTTCCTCAAGTCATCGCATGTCGACTTGCCGCGTTTAATTTTGAATGTATCATCGCCAGAGCCGGAAGGGGACAGCAGATCCCGACCGGCGCGGCGGCCGGATTGATCATCGGCCGAGGACCTCCGCGCCACGACCTGGCGGCCACAATGGAAAACCTGTGCGCAAGTGCCTTTTCGCACATGCGGGATGGAACGTGCACCGACCCCCGGCGTTCAACGGCCGAGGCGGGCGGCGGAGGACAAGAACCATGTCCCGAGAGATGAATCGGCGCGGGTTTGCCAGCGCCGCGATGATCGCGCTCGCCCTGGGAACCGTCCTGCCGGCGCAGGCCGGCACGGTGGCGGATCGGCAGCGCTCGACCGTGCGGGCGAGCTTCACGGCGGGGGACCTCGCGGCGGCGCGGCCGGAGGGGCTGCCGGCTGCCGTGCGGCTGCCGGGCGACGACCCGGCGGCGTTCCGGACCTTCCTCGACGGGGCCGCCATGGCCTCGCGTGAGCCCTGGCTCGCCCTGTCCGGCGGCGGCGAGAACGGTGCCTTCGCGGCCGGCGTGCTGAAGGGTTGGACCCGGGCCGGTAACCGACCGGATTTCGGCGTCGTCACCGGCGTCTCCACCGGAGCGCTCATCGCCCCCTTCGCC
This sequence comes from Methylobacterium sp. EM32, assembly GCF_040593685.1. Lineage (NCBI taxonomy): Bacteria > Pseudomonadati > Pseudomonadota > Alphaproteobacteria > Hyphomicrobiales > Methylobacteriaceae > Methylobacterium > Methylobacterium sp. EM32. The sequence goes on from NZ_JBEXZS010000264.1 coordinate 5,274, forward strand.
TTCGTCGGCGCCTCGCAGGACGCGGCTTTGGAGAAGGCCTATACGGAGACTTCCGCGGCGGACGTGTTCGAGTTCGGCGGCGGCCAGGAGAGCCTCACCGACACCTGGCCGCTCAAGCGCGGCATCGAGCGCAGCGTCACGCTCGCCCTGCTCGAGGCGGTGGCGGCCGAGCATCGCAAGGGCCGGCGGCTCCTCGTCGTCACGACCGAGCTCGATTCCTTACGCCCGACCCTGTGGGACATGGGTGCCATCGCGGCCTCCGGCGGGCCCGCAGCGCTCAAGCTCTTCCGCGAGGTGATGCTGGCCTCGGCGGCGATCCCCGGCATCTTCCCGCCGGTGATGATCGAATCCACCGGCCCGGGGGGGAAGCGCTTCCAGGAGATGCACGCCGATGGCGGCGCCACGGCGCCGTTCTTCATCGCCCCCGGGCGGATGCTGCTCGAACCCCTGGCGGGCGCCCCCGCCGGAGAGGATCAGCTGCCGGCGCCGGCGGTCTACGTCGTCGTCAACACCTCGCAGGCGCCGGATTTCCAGGTCGCCCAGCGCTCGATGCTGAGCATCCTCGGCCGCTCGCTCTCGGCGATGATCAAGGCCCAGACCACCGGCGCCATCGCGGTGACGAAGGCCTTCGCGGCGCGCACGGGGACGGTCGTCCACGTCGCCACGATCGACCAGCGCTTCCCCCAGGTCTCGCAGGCCCCCTTCGAGCAGGGCTACATGCGGGCGCTGTTCGCCCATGGCGAGCGGCTGGGGAAGGCCGGTACCGCCTTCGACTGGTCGCCCGACGCCCTCACCACCAGCGCGACGGGGCGCAGCGCCAGCAACGCGCCGTGATAGCGACGGCAGGGACCTCGCGGTGACGCAGATGATCCCGGCGCCTCACGTCCCCGGAACGACGCAGCGGGTTTTTCCACGTGCCGTGGAGCCCCGTTTGCCTCTATGATCGGCCAACGATCAGGGACGCGGAGGAGCGCCGCATGGCCAAAGGGTCCGACCTGCTGGTGGCCGCCCTCGAGAACGAGGGCGTGGACCGGATCTTCGGCATCCCGGGCGAGGAGAATCTCGACGTCGTCGAGTCCCTGCGCTCCTCCAAGATCGAGCTGGTGCTGACCCGCCACGAGCAGGCTGCCGCCTTCATGGCGGCGACCCACGGCCGGCTTACGGGCCGGCCCGGCGTCTGCATCTCGACGCTCGGGCCCGGCGCCCTCAACTTCACCACCGGCGCCGCCTACGCCCATCTCGGCGCGATGCCGATGCTGATGCTCACCGGCCAGAAGCCGATCATGAGCGCCCGCCAGGCCCGGTTCCAGATCGTCGACGTGATCGCGGCGATGCGCCCACTCACCAAGATGACGCGCCAGATCGTGTCGGCCGCCTCGATCCCGACCATCGTGCGCGACGCCTTCCGGGTCGCCACCGAGGAGCGGCCCGGGCCGGTCCACCTCGAACTGCCCGAGGATATCGCGGCGGAGGAGGCCGACGTCGCCCTGGTGCCCTCGCACCCGATCGACCGGCCGGTGGCCAATCCCGCGGCGATCGAGCGCGCCGCCGCGATGATCCTGCAGGCCAGGCGCCCGCTGATCATGATCGGCGCCGCCGGCAACCGCCCGCGCCTCGTCGAGCCCCTGTCCGATTTCGTGCGCCGCACCCGGATCCCGTTCTTCAACACCCAGATGGGCAAGGGCGCGGTCACCGGCGGCTCGAACCTCTATGTCGGCACCGCGGCCCTGTCGGAGCGCGACTACGTCCACGAGGCGATCGACAGCGCCGACCTGATCCTCTCGATCGGCCACGACACGATCGAGAAGCCGCCCTTCCTGATGGGCCGGGTCGCGGGCGGGCCCCGGGTGATCCATGTCGGCTACGTCTCGGCCAGCGTCGAGCAGGTCTTCCACCCCGACGCCGAGGTGGTGGGCGATATCGGCGCCACCGTCACGGCGCTCGCCGACCGGCTCGGCGGCCGGCTCGATCCGGAGCCGGCCCTGCTCGACATGCGCCAGCACATCCTCGCCCGCATCAACGATCGGGCCGAGGAGTACCGCTTCCCGGTGACGCCCCAGCGCCTCGTCCACGACGTGCGGGCGGTGATGCCGGAGGACGGCATCGTCTGCCTCGACAACGGCATGTACAAGATCTGGTTCGCCCGCAATTACCGCACCCACGTCGCCAACACGCTGCTCCTCGACAACGCGCTCGCCACGATGGGCGCGGGCCTGCCCTCGGCGATGATGGCCAAGCTCGTCCACCCGGAGCGCCGGGTGCTGGCGGTCTGCGGCGACGGCGGGTTCATGATGAACAGCCAGGAACTCGAGACGGCGGTGCGCCTGAACCTCGACCTCGTGGTGCTGGTGCTCGACGATCGCGCCTACGGCATGATCCGCTGGAAGCAGGCGGTCGACAAATTCCCCGATTACGGCATGACCTTCGGCAACCCGGATTTCGTGGCTTACGCCGAATCCTACGGCGCCAAGGGCCACCGGGTGGACTCGGCCGAAGCGCTGGCGCCGGTGCTCGAGGCCGCCTTCGCGGCGGGCGGGGTGCATCTGGTGGCGGTGCCGGTCGATTACTCCGAGAACACCCGGGTGCTGGTCGACGAACTCGGCGGGCACGTCCCGCAGGTCGAGCCCGGCTAGAGCATTCTCCGACCAAGTGGATACCGGTTGGGCGAAGAAAATGCGGCAAAATCAGAAACCTAGAGCGGCGCCCGATTGCAACGTGATCGGGCGCTGCTCTAGGGCCGTGGAGACTCCCGCGCCGGTTCCGCGCTGGCGCCGGCGTGCGGCCGGGGGCCTCATGCTGCTCGGCGCCGCCGGCGTCGCCGCCTCGGCCCCGTTCCTCCTGCCGGAGGCCGGGCGGGCCTGGCGCCTGCACGCGGCGGCCGACGATCCGGCGGCGCTTGCCAGCTTACGCCTCGCCGCGATCGCGGATTCCGAGCGGATCGGCGCCGGCCTCGACGCGGCGGTCGCGGCGGGCGACGAGGACCTCGCCCGGAGCTTCCTGGCGCTGGCCGAGGAGCGGAACGTCCCGGTCTCGCCGGAGCGGCGGGCCTCCGTGGCGGCGCTCGCCGACGGCGCACCGCGCCGGGCGCTCGCGGAGGCCGCGACCGGCTTCGTCAGCGGCGAGGGGGCCGGCATGGCCGGGCTCGCCGGCGCGGTCGCGGGCGACCTCGTCGGCTACGGCGACCTGCGCGACCTGTGGCGCGAGGGCGGGCGGCTCGCCCGGGGCGAGGCCTACGACCCGCTGCTGCTGGGCCTCGCCACCGCCGGGCTGGCGCTCACCGGCGCCACCATCGTGTCCCTCGGCACCAGCGTGCCGATCCATGCCGGCACCACGACCCTGAAGCTCGCCGCCCGCACCGGCAAGCTGTCGCGGCCGCTGGCCGCCCGGCTCACCCGCAGCGCCGGGGCCGCCCTGGACCGCGAGGCCCTGGCGCTCGCCACCGCGGCGGCCGGCCGGCTCGACCTCGCGGCCCTGCGCCAGGGCGCCAGGAGCGTGCTGCGGCCCGGCGCGCTGCGGGAGATCCGCAGCGTCGGCGAGCAATCGGCCCGGATCCAGGCCCGGCTCGGCGCCCGCGGCACCCTCCAGGCCCTCGCGGTGGCGGAGAACGCCGACGACCTGCGCCGGGTCGCCCGGCTGTCCGAGGGAATGGGCGGGCGCACCCGCGCGGCCCTGGCGCTGCTCGGCCGCGGCGCGCTGGTGCTGGGCTCGGGCCTGCTGGTTCTCCTGCAAGGCCTGTGGCTCGGCCTCGCGTGGTTCCTCGCCGCCGCCCTGTTCTGCCGCCGCGCCGGCACGGCGCTCGGCCGCCTGATCTGGCGGCGGCCGCGCCGGGCGCCGGGGGTGCGGCGCCTCGCGGACGCGCCTGCCTGATCCCGTCGTACAAGCCGCTGCACTGCATCGTCGTCTCGCTGCAACGCCGCGGCGGCTGACACTCCTGCGCCGGGGTCGGCGCAGCGAAGACTGCTCTATTCCCCAGCGTTGACCGACGATCGACTGCGTGGACCGTCGGTCATCATCTGTCGCGCACGGAGTATCTGTCCGGAAACCAGAAGCGGCGGCCCATCTTCCCCATGCCTCGACCGTTCTGGCCACACCGAGACCCGGCGCTCGACCTGCAGACAGCGCGCACCCCCCTCCAAAAGAATGATGCCAATCCCGACCATAGACCGGCGATCGATTCCGGACGCAAGCATCCGGCCTAGGCCGCATCAATCATGACGGACTTAATCTCGGCGTTGAAACCGCGATGAACAATCTTGTGCCACAGAGGTTTTGGTACTTATATGGATTCGGACGGGTCGCGACCCGCTCGATCGCTGAGGTTTGCGGGGGGCGACGATGCACGCGTGCAGATGGGGCGAACGCGGTCTGGGAGAATCTGCGCGGGTCGACGACGGGCGGCGGCGCAGCCGCGTCACCGGGACCACCGCGCCGTGACCGCCTGGCAGCCGGCGGCGGCGGCCGCCCTCGACGCGCTCGCCCTCGCGGTGCTGGTGGTCGACCGGCAGGGGCACATCCTCCACGCCAACCGGGAGGCGACGGACCTGCTCGATCGCCCCGACGGAGCCTTGTCGGGCCAGCCCGTCGGCGGCGGCCACGGTTCCGGGCATCAAGGATCCAAGCCTCAAGGATCCAAGCATCTCGGGGCGCGGCAGGCGGAGGGCCGCTCCCGGCTCCACGCCCTGATCCAGGCGGCCTGCGACGGGCGCTCCGGCGACGCCGGCGGCTTCCTGCAGCTCGAGAGCGGCAGCCCGGACGAGCCGGGCGTCTCGGTCTGCGTCTCGCCCCTCGCCGACGCCGAGGCACCTGGCCGGGCGGTTGTGGTGGCGCGCCTGCTGCGGGCGCAGGGGCGGATCGAGGTGCAGCTGCGCACCCTGTTCGGCCTCACCCGGGCCGAGGCGCAGGTCGGCGCGGCGCTCGCCCGCGGCGGCTGCCTCGCCGAGATCGCTACGGAACTCGGCATCAGCGTCACCACGGCGCGCACCCATGTTGCCCGCATCTTCCTCAAGACCGGCACGAAGCAGCAGAGCCAGCTCGTCGCCCTGGTGGCGGCGGTGCAGCTGCCGGTGGCGTGCGCGGAGACGGCACCCGTCCCCGCCTTAAGATCGCCGGCTCACGCTTTGAGATCGCCGGCTCACGCCCTGAGATCGAGCCGGTAGGCGTAGGCGTCGCCGCGAAACAGGCCCTCGACGTACTCGATCATCCGATCGTCCCGGTCGTAGGAGCGGCGCTTGATCAGGAGGCAGGGCAAGGCTTGCGTGAAGCCGAACACCGCGCACTCGGCCTCGTCCGGCGTCGCCGCCTCGATGGTCTGGCGGCAGCGCACCAGGGCCGCCCCGTGAGCCCCGAGGAACGCGTAGACCGACCCGTCGAGGTCCCCCTCGGCGAGGGCCGGCACCGCCGTGAGGTCGTACCACGCCACCTCCCGCGACAGCGGCATGCCGTCGCCGCAGCGGATGCGGACGAGCTTCAGGAACGGCGCGGTCGAGGGCAGGCCGAACAGCGACGCGATCGAGCGGTCCTGGACCACGCGGCGCTCGACGACCTGCGTCGAGGGCACCCGGCCGAGCTCGCGCATCTCCTCGGTGAAGCCCTTGAGCCGGTCCATGCCCGGGCTGAGCCGGGTGCGGCCGGGCGCCACGATGAAGCCGTGCCGGCCATGCGCCGTCAGGTAGTGCTGGCGGCGCAGGGAATCGTAGCAGCGCTGCACCGTCGTGCGGCTGACGCCCAGCGCTTCCGCGAAGGGGCGCTCGGCCGGCAGCGTCGTGCCGCCCGCCACCGTCCCGTCCTCGATCAGTGTGCGCAGCTGCTCTTCCAGCTGCTGATAGAGCGGCTTCGCGGTATCGTCCCGCAGCCGCACCAGGCTCGTCAGGGCAGGGGGGCCCGGGCCGGGCCCGGACGGGTGCTCGGGCATCGGCGGGTCAGCCGATGCGGGACGCGCACGCCGGCGCGGCGGAAGCGACGGGACGGAGAGGGGACATGAGCGTCGAGGGTAGCGTCGACATGGTGGCCGATCCGGCTCTCTTCGTGCTCGGGAGCTTCGTGATTGCCTGTTCTGCCACGGTTGACCGCCTGCCGCGAGCGGGCGAATCACTGAGGGCACAGGCTTTCCTGGTCGAGCCGGGGGGCAAGGGGCTCAACCTCGCGGTCGGGGCCCGGCGCCTCGGCGCCGCCGTGGACGGCCTGCTGGCGATCGGGGATGACGCCCTGGCGGCGCTCGCCGGGCCGGCCCTCGACCGTGCCGGCCTGCCGTCCGGCATGCTGCACCGCTTCTCCGGTCCGACCGGGGCCGGCATCGGCTTCACCGACGCTACGGGCGAGAACTGCCTCGCGGTCCATCCCGGCGCCAATGCCCGGCTCGGGGCGGCGGAGGTGCGGGCGGCCGCGGAAAGGATCGCCCGCAGCGCCCTCGTCCTGGCGCAGTTCGAGGCCGGCGACGAGGCGGTGGCGGAGATTTTTCGGATCGCCCGCGCGGCGGGCCGGCCCACCCTGCTCAACCCGTCCCCGTTCCGGATACCGGCGCCGGGGATCCTGGCGGATACCGCGATCCTTGTCGTCAACGCGGTCGAGGCGGCGGCGTTCGGTGCGGCTCTCGACGTGCGATCACCCGAACCTTGGTCGGAGGAAGCGGCGGAGCCGGCGGCCTTCGAGGCGCTGGCCGGCGCGCTCCTCGCCAGCGGGCCGGACCTCGTCGTGGTCACCCTCGGGGCGTCCGGTGCGCTCGCCTTCGAGGCCGACCATCCGGCCCTGATCCAGCCGGCCCTGCCCGTGGCGGCGGTCGACACGCTCGGCGCCGGCGACGCCTTCACGGCAGGGCTCGCCGTCGGCCTCGCCGGGGGGCGCCCGCTGCCCGAGGCCCTGCGTCTCGCCGCAGCGTGCGGCGCCTGCGTGGTCCGCCACAAGGGCGTGTTCGACGCCCTGCCGGATCGCGAAGCGGTCGCGGCTCTGCTCGCGGACGCCGCGTGAGGCACCACCCGCGGGAAGATGTTTTGCGAGGATGCGGAGACTTCGGGCTACGTGAACAGGCCCGCCAGCAGACTGCCGATCATTGCGACCGTCGCGAGGGTCACGATGAACCGGATGTCGTCGAGTCTTTCCCTGATCATCGCCGAACCTCCTTCGCCGCGTGACCGGGCGACGTGTAGGGCCAAGAGCGCCCCGGTGCAGTGCGCAGTCGCACCTGTGCTTGACGAAGGATGAACGGAGCTCGCCCGGCACTACCAGCCTCGATCAGAGTCGATGCAAGGCCTCGGGCGGAGACGCGGAACGGCGTGAATTGAGGCGTGATCAGGGCGGCTTGGCCGTTGACAGATGCCCTCGCACCTAAGAAAAAAGGCCACACGCGAGGTGTGGCCCAAGTCTAGGGAGGAAACGCCCAAAGAGGGCAGCAACGCTGCGACGCCATCGCCGCGTTGCCACTCAATAGCTAAGCCCTGCCCGCTTCGCTGGCAAGGGCTCGCTCGTGTTTTGTGGCATCCGCGACGCAGGTGATGCCGCGACGCAACGCCTCACGTAGCGTCAAGCACCGGGATCCGCGATCATCGCGTTTCGTTCTCGCCCGTCGAAGACACGTCGAGACACGCAAGGAGCCGCCGCGATGACGCCGACCGACCCAACGACGCGCCGCATCCCGGTCCGCGGCCTGACCCTCAACATCGCCGAATCCGGCCCGGCCGACGGGCCGCTGACGCTGCTGCTGCACGGCTTTCCCGAGACTTGGTGGGCGTGGCGGCACCAGATCGGCCCGCTCGCGGCGGCGGGCCTGCGGGTGGTGGCGCCGGACCAGCGCGGCTACGGCCAGTCGAGCCGGCCCGAGGGCATTCCCGCCTATCACCTCGACCGCCTCGCCGAGGACGTGACCGGCCTCGCCGACGCCCTGGGATACGACCGGTTCCGCCTCGTCGGGCACGATTGGGGCGGCCTCGTCGCCTGGTGGGTGGCCTCGCGCCATCCCGACCGCGTGGAGCGGGTCGCGATCCTCAACGCGCCGCACCCGGACGTCTTCGGCGCCTATGCCCGCCGGCACCCGAGCCAGGTGCTGCGGAGCTTCTATGTCGGGCTTTTTCAGCTCCCCGGCCTGCCCGAGGCGCTGCTGCGCGCCGGCGACTGCGCCGCGCTCCGCCGCGCCCTGACCCGGTCGAGCCGGCCCGGCGCCTTCTCGCCCCACGACCTCGACCTCTACGCCGCCGCCTGGCGCCGACCCGGCGCGATCACCGCGATGCTGAACTGGTACCGCGCCCTGCGCCTGCCCCGGGAGGCTGCGCCGGGGCCGATCCGGCTGCCCGCCCTGGTGCTGTGGGGCGAGCGCGACACCGCGCTCGAGCGCGACCTCGCCGCCGAGAGCCTGCGCCTCTGCACGGACGGGGCGGTGCGCTACTTCCCCGCCGCCACCCACTGGCTCCAGCACGAGGAGCCGCAGGCGGTCAACGAAGCCCTGATCGGCTTCCTGACCGCCGGGAGCGCGGGTCCTGCGCCAGATCAGGCCTGATCGCCGAACAGCAGCTGCTTCGTTGCCGCCATCACGTCGTCCTGCCGCATCAGGCTCTCGCCGACGAGCAGCGTGCGGATGCCGGCGCGGCCCAGCACCTGCGCGTCGGCATGGCTGCCGATGCCGCTCTCACCGACCAGGATCCGGTCCGCCGGCACCAGCGGGCTCAGGCGCACGGCGTTGTCGAGCGAGACCTTGAAGGTGCGCAGATCGCGGTTGTTGACGCCGATGAGCCGGGTGCCCAGCGGCAGGGCGCGGGCGAGCTCGGCCTCGTCGTGGACCTCGACCAGCACGTCCATGCCGAGGTCGTGGGCGGTCTCGACCAGCGCCGTGGCCTCCTCGTCGTCGAGGCTCGCCATGATGACCAGGACGCAATCGGCGCCCCAGGCCCGGGCCTCGACCACCTGATAGGGCTCGAACAGAAAGTCCTTGCGCAGGACAGGCAGGGTGCAGGCGTCGCGGGCCGCAGTTAGGTATTCGGGCTTGCCCTTGAAGGAGGGCTCGTCGGTGAGCACCGACAGGCAGGTGGCGCCGCCCGCCTCGTAGGCGCGGGCGAGCGTCGGCGGATCGAAATCCTCGCGGATCAGGCCGCGGGACGGCGAGGCCTTCTTGATCTCGGCGATCAGCGCGAAGCGATCCTGCGCCACATGCGCCGCGATCGCGTCGGCGAAGCCGCGCGGCGGGGCGGCCTTCGCGGCGCGCTTCTCGAGCTCGGCGAGCGGCACGCGCAGCTTCGCCGCGGCGATCTCGCGCCGCTTGTAGGCCTCGATATGGGCGAGCACGTCGGCCGGGCGCGGCCGGGCCTCGCCGTCATGGGACTTCGCGTCCTGAGACGTCGAATCCTGGGAGATCGTATCGGTGTCGGACAAGGCCGTATCCTCCCCTCGGGAGCGTATCGGGGATGTCATGCATCACTCCGCCGGTCGTGAACGCCCGGTGCCGAAGCGGTCACCGGTTCGGCGATGAAACGATGCGAGACCAAGACGTGCAGCAGAGTTACGCGGGGCAACTCCGCCGAGCGAGTGTCAGGCTCCGCCGGGAGGCGGGGGGCTCACGCGTGGGAGACGGCCGCCAGGCGCTCCAGAACCGCCCGCGCCGCGCCGGTGTCGATCGCCTGGGCGGCGCGCGTGACGCCGTCCTGAAGGCTGTCAACGCGCCCGGCGACCATCAGGGCCGCTGCGGCATTGAGGATTCCGATGTCGCGGTAGGGCGTGCGGGCGCCGTCGAGCACGTCGCGGAGCGCCCCCGCATTGTGCGCCGGGTCGCCGCCGCGCAACTCCTCCGGTTGGGCGAGGCGCAGGCCTAGCTCCCGCGGATCGATGGTGAAGCGGCGGATCGCGCCGTCTTCCAGCGCCACCACGGCGGTCGGGCCGGTGGTGGTGATCTCGTCGAGCCCGTCCGAGCCGTGCACGGTCCAGACCCGGCGGCTGCCGAGCTCGGCCAGCACCCGGGTCATCGGCTCGGCGAGCGAGGCCGCGTAGACGCCCAGCAGCTGCGCCGAGACCCCGGCCGGGTTGCAGAGCGGTCCCAGCACGTTGAACAGCGTCCGCGTGCCGATCTCGACCCGCACCGGCGCGACGTGGCGCATCGAGGCATGGTGCGACTGGGCGAACATGAAGCACAGGCCCGCCTCGGACAGGCAGCGGGCGAGGTGATCGGGGGTGAGGCCGATGCCGACCCCGAGGGCCGAGAGCACGTCGGCGGCGCCCGAACGCGACGAGGCGGCGCGGTTGCCGTGCTTGGCCACCGGCACGCCGCAGGCAGCGGTGACGATCGCCGCCAGGGTCGAGACGTTGTAGCTGCCCGAATGGTCGCCGCCGGTGCCGACGATGTCGATCGCGCCCTCGGGCGCCGCGACGCGGGTCATGCGCTCGCGCAGCGCCCCGGCCGCACCTGTGATCTCGTCGAGGGCCTCGCCGCGGACGTGCAACGCCATCAGGAAGGCGCCGGCCTGGGCGTGCGTCACCTCGCCGGAGAGCAGGTGGTCGAAGGCGCGGCGGGCCTCCTCGCGCGTCAGCGCGGCGCCCGTGGCGACCTTCGCCAGGTAGGGCTTGAACGAGTCCATGACGAGTACGGGCCTGATCTCAGCGCGGGCTTACCGCCCGACCCCGTCAATGCACATCTGGGCCGCGCTTGTCACCCCGGCGCTTGGCATTCCAGTCGGTGGCGAGGGCGAGGAAATTGCGCACCATGGTCTCGCCATGCTGCGACAGGATGCTCTCGGGGTGGAACTGCACCCCGTGCACCGGCCGTTCCGCGTGCTCCAGCGCCATGATGAGGCCGTCGGCCTCCGCGGTCACCACGAGGTCCTGCGGGCAGGTCGCCCGCTCGACGATCAGCGAGTGGTAGCGCGTCGCCGAAAATGGGCCGTTGATGCCGCGAAACAACCCGGTCGCCCGGTGCTGCACCTGTGAGACCTTGCCGTGCATCGGAGCCGGCGCCCGCACCACGTCGCCGCCGAAGGCCTGGCCGATCGCCTGGAGGCCGAGGCAGACGCCGAGCATCGGGATCTCGTCGCTCAACTCCCGCACCACGTCGAGGCAGATCCCCGCCTCGCTCGGCGTGCAGGGGCCGGGCGAGAGCACCAGCGCGTCGGGCGCGCGGTGGCGAATCTCCGCAACGGTGATCGCGTCGTTGCGCACCACCTCGACCGAACCTGCGAGCGGGCCGATCAGGTGGACCAGGTTCCAGGTGAAGGAATCGTAGTTGTCGATGACCAGGATGTCGGACATGGGGCGCCTCTTAGCGGCGCGGTGTGGGGCTTGGGGTGGCGGGAGGTCAAGGGGGCGGTGTGCGACGCCTCCGGCGCTGGGCGACATAAAAAACCCGCCCATCCCTCGCGGGACAGGCGGGTGAAGTCGAGGGTCCGTCCTTGGTGGAGGGAGTCTGCTATTCCCGATCGCCGGTGAGGCTCAGCAGCATCTGGAACAGGTTGATGAAGTTCAGGTAGAGCGACAGCGCCCCGAACACCGCGAGCTTGGACGTGGCTTCCTCACCCCAGTTCTCGGCGTATTGCTCCTTGATCGACTGCGTGTCGTAGGCGGTGAGCCCGGTGAAGATCACGACGCCGATGAGCGAGATGGCGAATTGCAGCGCGCTCGAGGCCAGGAAGATATTGACCAGGCTGGCGATGACGAGGCCGATCAGGCCCATCACCAGGAACGAGCCCATCCGCGACAGGTCGCGCTTGGTGGTGTAGCCGTAGAGGCTGGTCGCCCCGAACATCGCCGCGGTGATGAAGAAGGTGCGGGCGATGCTGGTGCCGGTGAAGACCAGGAAGATCGAGGCCAGCGACAGCCCCATCACCCCGCAGAAGGTCCAGAACAGGGTGTGGGCGGTGGCGGCCGAGATCCGGTCGGCGCGGAACGACAGCACCATGATGAAGGCCAGCGGGGCCAGCATCACGACGTATTTCAGCGGCGTGCCGAAGAGCGGCTTGTAGAGCGCAGGGGTCGAGGAGACGCCCAGCGCCACCAGGCCGGTCAGGGCCAGGCCGAGGCCCATCGTGTTGTAGACCCGCAGCATGTGCCGCCGCAGGCCCTCGTCGAAGACCGCACCGGCGGGGGCCGCGTGGGTCTGCCAGGCGTAGGGGGTGTTCATCGGGGAGAGTGCTCCGGGATGGTGGCGGGTAAAATCAGTGGCGCAACGCCGCCAGGGTTGCGGCGGCGCGGCCGAGATCGGGCTCGTTGCCCGAGCCGCTGAGCGCGTAGGCGCCGCGTCCGACCTTCCAGTAGACCGTGACGGCCTCCGGCGAGCGGACGATGGCGGGGGCACTCGCCTCCGCGTCGGCGCTGCGGGTGGCGAAGAGCGCGACCTTCCCGAGGGTGCCGGCATCGATCGCGACCTCGACGCCCGCGCCGCTGCGCGAGGGGAAGATCTGCATGTCGTCGACGCGCCAGTCCGACGGCAGGTCGGGCAGGGCGATACCGGTCGCGGCCTCGACCTCGCGCCGGTCATAGGCCGGGGTCGGGCGCTGCGAGGCCACTCGGGCACGGACCAGGGCGGCCTGGCGGGCCTGGAGCGCCTCCTCGACGAAGGCCGGCGAGTGCGTCGACGCGATGGTGTTCTGCACGCCGAAATCGCCGGTCTCGTTGTGCAGGAGCCAGCCGGTCCCGACCAGCATGGCGATCACCGCGGCGCGCTGGAGCCGCGCGCCGATGCGGCGCCAGGTCAGCGCCCGGTCGAGGCGGCGGGCGGCGGAGGCGAGACGCTCGGGGGAAGGCCCGGACCGCACGGCCACGCCTTCCGCCGGCCCGAACGCGGCGCGCAGCGCATCGCGGGTGTGCAGGTCGGCCATCACCCGGGCCGCCACCTCGGGCCGCGCCGCCAGGTGCTCCTCGACCTCGATCCGCCGGCCGAGATCGAGCTGGCCGTCGATATAGGCGTTCAGGTCGGCCTCGGTGATCGGATCCATGGTCGCCTCCGGTGACTGCTCGCCATGCATCACGACGCCCTCGCGGTGTTGCCGCCCTCGACAACGCGCAGGCGCGGTCGCTCCGGCGCGTCCTCCGAGGCCGGCAGGCGCGAGCCGCCGCCGCTCTCGATGGTGCGCAGGGCCGCCCGGGCTCGCCCGAGGCGCGACATCAGCGTGCCGATCGGGATGCCGAGCACGTCGGCGGCCTCCTGGTAGGCCAGCCCCTCGATCGTCACGAGGTGCAGGGCCTCGCGCTGCTCCGCCGGCAGGCGCTGGAACGCCTCGCGCACCTGGGCGAGGCGCACATGCCCTTCCTGGGCCGGCGGCGTCGCCTCCTCGACGATGTGGCCGAGGGCGTCGGCGTAGCGCGCCTCGACCTTGCGGCGGCGCTGGTCGTCGATGAAGGCGTTGTGCAGCACCGTCATCAGCCAGGTGCGCAGGTTGGTCCCCGGGCGCAGGGTCCCCTGCCGCTCGAGGGCGCGCACGAGGGTGTCGTGCACGAGGTCGTCGGCCTGAGCGGGATCGCGCGTCAGGGACCGGGCGTAGCGCCGGAGCGGCACGAGAAGGTCGAGGACGTCGGGGCGCTTGCGAAGCATCATACTGGGTAAACGTCCGGCGGCCGGTTCCTAATCCCGCCGTCTGCCGTTGCGCGACGCCGCCATCGCGCCAGTCCTGTTCACATCCGCGTGATCGCGAAGGGCGGGGAGGCCGAAACGGCGAGGGGCCCGCAACGGGGCCCCTCGCTCACCTCCGGATGACGCGTCGGCTCAGTGCGACAGGATCCGCGACAGGAAGGTCTGGGCGCGCTCGCTGCGGGGCGAGCCGAAGAAGTCCTCCTTCTGCGCGTCCTCGACGATCTCGCCCTTGTCCATGAAGATCACCCGGTTCGCGACCTTGCGGGCGAAGCCCATCTCGTGGGTCACGACCATCATGGTCATGCCCTCGCGGGCGAGCTCGACCATCACGTCCAGCACCTCGCCAACCATCTCGGGGTCCAGCGCCGAGGTCGGCTCGTCGAACAGCATCACGATCGGGTTCATGGCGAGCGCCCGGGCGATCGCCACGCGCTGCTGCTGGCCGCCGGAGAGCTGGCCCGGATACTTGTGGGCATGGGCCTTGAGGCCGACCCGCTCCAGGAGGGCGAGGCCCTTGGCGTGCGCCTCGTCCTTCGACCGGCCGAGCACCTTGCGCTGGGCGAGGTTCAGGTTGTCGGTGATCGACAGGTGAGGAAACAGCTCGAAATGCTGGAACACCATGCCGACCCGCGAGCGGAGCTTGGGCAGGTTGGTCTTCTTGTTGGCGATCTGCGTCCCGTCGACGGTGATCTGGCCCTTCTGGAACGGCTCGAGGGCGTTGACGCACTTGATCAGCGTCGACTTGCCGGAGCCCGAGGGGCCGCAGACCACCACCACCTCGCCCTTGCGGATCGCGGTGGTGCAGTCCGTCAGCACCTGGAAGTCGCCGTACCACTTCGAGACGCCCTCGATGGTGATCATCGGCGCGCCGGTCGCCGCCACCGGCGGCGGATCGGTGAGCAGGGTGCCGACGGGGCCGGAGGCCGGCGCCGCCGCGGACGTGGCCTGCGGCTCCGAAGCGGGGCTGACGGGCGGCATCGCGGAAGAGGTCATGGCGGCAAACCCTATCGGATGATGGCGACCCGGCGCTGCAGGCGGCGCACCAGGAGCGAGGCGATGAAGCAGACGGCGAAGTAGACGACCGCCGCGAACAGGTACATCTCGACGAGGCGACCGTCGCGCTGCGCCACCTTGGACGCGGCGCCGAGGAAGTCGGTGATCGACAGGACGTAGACCAGCGAGGTGTCCTGGAACAGCACGATGGTCTGGGTCAGCAGCACCGGCAGCATGTTGCGGAAGGCCTGGGGCAGGATGACGTTGCTCATCGACTGCCAGTAGGTGAGGCCGAGCGCCGAGGCCGCCGCGCCCTGTCCCTTCGGGATCGACTGGATGCCCGCCCGCATGATCTCGGAGAAGTAGGCCGCCTCGAACAGCGTGAAGGTGATGAGCGAGGACGAGAACGCGCCGACCTGGATCGGCCGCTCGGCCCCGATGATCCACTGCCCGATATACGGCACCAGGAAGTAGAACCAGAAGATCACCAGCACCAGCGGCAGCGAGCGCATGAAGTTGACGTAGGCCTTGGCGATCTGCGGCAGCACCGGCAGGCCCGACAGCCGCATCATGGCGATCAGCGTGCCGAGGATCACGCCGCCGACGGCCGCGAGCGCGGTCAGCGTCAGCGTGAACGTCATCCCGTCGAAGAACAGGTAGCGCCAGGAATTGAGGATGACGCCGAAATCGAAGTTCGAGAACATCGCAGGACCTTGCCCGAAGATTCAGAGGATCAGCGGCCCGGCACCGCGACGCGGCGCTCGATCAGCCCGGCGGCGGTCACCACCAGCAGGTTGATGATGATGTAGATGATCGTCGCGGCGGTGAATGCCTCGAAGACCTGGAACGAGAATTCCTGCATCGCGCGGGCCCGGGCGGTCAGTTCCAGGAGCCCGATGGTCAGCGCCACCGACGTGTTCTTCAGGTTGTTGAGGAACTCGGAGGTCAGCGGCGGCAGGATGATGCGGTAGGCGTTGGGCAGCAGCACGTAGCGGTAGGTCTGGGCGGTGGTAAGCCCGAGCGCCGTGCCGGCCATGCGCTGGCCCCGCGGCAGGGCCTGGATGCCGGCCCGCACTTGCTCGGCGACGCGCGAGGCGGTGAAGAAGCCGAGGCACACCACCGCGGTGTAGAACGGCGCGTTCGGCAGTTGCTTCAGCCAGGTGCCCCAGGATTCCGGCAGCACCTCGGGCAGCACGAAGAACCACAGGAACATCTGCACGAGGAGCGGGATGTTGCGGAACAGCTCGACATAGGCGTTGCCGACGGCTTGCGCAGCCCGGCTCGGCAGGGTGCGCAGCACGCCGATCACCGAGCCGACCGCGAAGGCGATGACCCAGGCGCAGAGCGCCGTGACGATGGTCCAGACCAGGCCCGACAGCAGCATGTCGCCGTAGGTGCCGGTCCCCTCGGGCGACGCCTCGAAGAAGATGCCCCAGTTCCAGTTGTAGTTCATGCCCTGTCTTCCGGGTGCGTTCGGCTGCGTCTGTTCGGCTTGGTCGAGGCTGTCTTGGCGGCGATGGTATACGCTTTTCCGGCCCGGGCGAGGGTGGGCGCGGTCGAGGCACAGGGAAAAAGTGCCGAGGGACGAGGATTTTGGGGAGGCGCCGCCCCGCTCACGGGGCGGCGCCCGGCGTCAGGTCAGTAGGCGGCCGGGTCCGGGCTGTCGCTCGGCTTGGCGAAGGCGCTCTTCAGCGCGTCGCTCATCGGCAGGTTCAGGTTGATGTCCCGCGGCGGGATCGGCTTCATGAACCACTTGTCGTAGGTCACTTGAGCCTCGGGGCTCTTGTAGAAGGCGGCGGTGGCGGCGTCCGCGACCTTCTTGAACGGCGCGTCGTCCTTGCGGAGCATGATGCCGTAGGGCTCGGGCTTCGACAGGGCGTCGGTCGAGATCACGTAGGCGCCCGGCTCCTTCGAGCCGGCGGCGAGCGAGGCGAGCAGCACGTCGTCCATCACGAAGGCGGCGGCGCGGCCGGTCTCGACCATCAGGAACGCCTCGGCGTGGTCCTTGGCCGGCAGGATCGTGATGCCGAGCTTCTTCTCGGCATTGTACTCGTTGATCTGCTTGATGTTCGTGGTGCCCGAGGTCGACACGACGGTCTTGCCCTTCAGGTCCTCGAACTTCGTCAGGCCGCTCGACTTCTTGGTGACGAAGCGGTTGGCGGTGAGGAAGTGGGTGTTGGTGAAGGCGACCTGCTTCTGCCGGTCGGCGTTGTTGGTGGTCGAGCCGCACTCGAGATCCACGGTGCCGTTGGCGATCAGCGGGATGCGCGTCGCCGAGGTCACCGGGTTGAGCTTGACCTCGAGCTTGTCGAGCTTCAGCTCCGTCTTCACCGCGTCGACGATCTTGTAGCAGATGTCCATCGCGAAGCCGACCGGCTTCTGGTTGTTGTCGAGGTAGGAGAACGGCACCGACGCGTCGCGGGTGCCCAGCGTGATCTGCCCGGTCTCCTTGATCTTCTTCAGCGTCCCGGTGAGGTCCTGGGCCGAAGCGGCGCCGGCGGAGGCCGCCAGGCCGGCGAGCAGGACGGGAAGCAGGCTTCTCAAACGCATTCGTGCTCTCCTTTTGGGCACAGACCTAGTCCGTCACGGCGATCTTGGCGTCAAGGGTCGGGCTGGAGATGGTGCGGCGGCCGGACGGAGCCTGATTGCGCAGACCGGAGGTTGTGCCCGCTCCGCCCCTGGCAAGGCGCGGGCCAACCGGAGCCGCTCGCCGGCACCGCCTCGTCCAGGCAGCTCCTCGCCCTGGGCTGTTGCACCCTGGCGCCGCCCGCGCGACGATGCCGCCGCCGAGGACGAGGGCCATCGCGGCTCGACGCTTGCCCGGCACCCGTGACGCCCCCGCGACGACGGACCGACGAGACCGATGCAGATCGCCACGCCCTACCTGATGTTCCTCGGCGACGTGCCCGACCGGCTGGCCGCCAAGACCGCCTACGGCATCGTCGACTGGCGGCCCGAATGGTGCGTCGGGCAATTGCGCCTTCCCGGTTGCGCCGCCGATCTCGGCATCCCGGACCTGACGATCGCGGACGGCGTCGCCAAGGGCGCCCGCACGCTGATCGTCGGCGTGGTCAATGCGGGCGGCGTGCTGCCGCCGCACTGGATCGCCACCATCGTCCAGGTGCTGGAGGCCGGGCTCGACGTGGCGAGCGGCCTGCACACCCGCCTCGGCTCGGTGCCGGAGATCGCCGCGGCCGCCTCCCGCCACGGGCGCCAGCTCCACGATGTGCGCCATTCCGACCAGCGCTTCGACACTGGCAAGGGCACGCGGCGTCCGGGCCGGCGGCTCCTCACCGTCGGCACCGACTGCTCGGTGGGCAAGAAGTACACCGTGCTGGCCCTGGAGAAGGGCATGCGCGACCGCGGCCTTGACGCCGATTTCCGCGCCACCGGCCAGACCGGCGTGTTCATCTCCGGCCGCGGCGTCGCCATCGACGCGGTGGTGGCCGACTTCATCTCCGGCGCCGTCGAGTGGATCGCGCCCGCCGCCGCGCCGCACCACTGGGACCTGATCGAGGGCCAGGGCTCGCTGTTCCACCCGAGCTTCGCCGGCGTCAGCCTCGGCCTGCTGCACGGGGCGCAGGCCGACGCCTTCGTGGTCTGCCACGAGCCGACCCGCACGACGATGCGCGGGGTCAAGCATCCGCTGCCGAGCATCCGGGAGGTGATCGACCTCACGGTGCAGCTCGGCCGGCTCACCAACCCGGACATCCGGCCGACCGGCATCGCGGTCAACACGCAGGCCCTGGAGGAGGGGGAGGCGCGAGCGCTCTTGGAAAAGCTCGCCGCCGAGCACGGCCTGCCGGCGACCGATCCGGTGCGGTTCGGCGTCGAGGGGCTGGTCGACCGCCTGGTCTCGGAGTTCCCGGCGTGATCCGGCTCGCGACTGCCATCGAGCGCTGGCCGATCGCCGGCACTTTCACCATCTCGCGCGGCAGCCGGACGGAGGCCGTGGTGGTGACCGCCACGGTCACCGACGGCACCGTCACCGGCCGGGGTGAGTGCGTGCCTTATGCCCGCTACGGCGAGACCGTGGAGGGCGTGCGCGACCTGATCGACCGGCAGGCCGAGGCGCTGGCCGCCGGCCACACCCGGCAGCAGCTCACCGGGCGGATGCCGGCGGGCGCCGCCCGCAACGCCCTCGACTGCGCCCTGTGGGATTTCGAGGCGAAGCGCGCCGGAAAGCCCGCCCACGCGCTTGCCGGGATCTCGGCGCCAGTGCCGGTCACGACCTGCTACACGCTGAGCCTCGGCAGCCCCGAGGAGATGGCGGCGGCGGCCCACGTCGCGGCGGCGCGCCCGCTCCTGAAGGTGAAGCTCGGCGGCGCCGGCGACCCGGAGCGGATCGCGGCGGTGCGACGGGGGGCGCCGAATGCGCGCCTCGTGGTCGACGCCAACGAGGCGTGGTCGCCCGAGACGATCGAGGCCAACCTCGCGGCCTGCACGGCGGCCGGCGTCGAGCTGATCGAGCAGCCCTTGCCGGCGGGCGACGACGGGCTGCTCGCCCGGATCGCCCGGCCGATCCCGATCTGCGCCGACGAGAGCCTGCACGGCGACGTCGACCTCGACGCGCTCAAAGGCCGCTACGACGCGATCAACATCAAGCTCGACAAGGCCGGCGGCCTCACCGAGGCGTTGCGGCTCGCGGAAGCCGCGAAGGCGCGGGGGCTGTCGATCATGGTCGGCTGCATGCTCGGCACCTCGCTCGCCATGGCGCCGGCGATGCTGCTCTCCGGCTTCGCCGATTTCGTCGACCTCGACGGCCCGCTGCTGCTGGCCCGCGACCGCGAGCCCGGGCTGCTGTTCGAGGGCAGCCTGATCCACCCACCGGAGCCGGCCCTCTGGGGATGAGCGACCTATGGACAGGTCCGGCGCGCTTGCGCCGGGCCGGCAAAGGGTGCTCACTGATCGCCAGGGACCGGGAACGGGTCCCGCCTCCGGGAGAGACGAGAACCCATGATCCTGGTCAGCGTGATGTATCCGGGCGGCGGCGACGCCCAGCCCTTCGACCTCGACTATTACCTCAAGCACCACATGCCGCTGGTGCGCGAGCGCTGGTCCTCGATGGGCCTGGAGAAGGCCGAGGTAATCAAGGCCAGCGGCACGCCCGACGGCAGCCCGGCGCCGTTCCAGGTGATCGCGCTCCTCACCTTCCGCTCCCTCGACGATTTCAAGCAGGCGGGCGCGGCCCACGGCAAGGAGATTTTTGGGGACATCCCGAACTTCTTCAAGGGCCAGCCGGTGGTGCAGATCAACGAGCCGCAGAGCTTCTGACGCGTCGGTCATGATCGACATCGTCAAGGTCCTGCGCGAGCAGCACCCGGATCTCGGCCCCTACGTCCTGGCCCTGCGCGAGCGGTCCGGGCTGGTCGCGCCGGACGACCCCGACGCGCTCGCGCCGGAGGTGCGGGACTGGGCGGCAACGGAGGCGCCGAGCACCGCGTTCAGCCGGCGTGATGTGACCTACGCGCCGTTTCCGGGCTGGCCGGAGGAGACCCGCACCCTGGGGGTCGTCGCCTTCGGCAGTGCCGCGGACCTCGCCCGCTTCGCGACGCGCTGGACCTGAGGGCCCCGCCTCATCGGCCCCGCGCGGCGACGTCGCGCGGGGCCGCGGGCTCGGAGGCGAGGCGGGCGCTCACGGTCAGCCCGAGATCGATGCAGAGCACCAGCAGGATGCCGGCGAGCAGCGCGATGACCGTCGCCTGGGCGCGGGGGCTGAATCCGGCCACCGCGGGGCGGGACGCCTCCGTGGCGGCCCGGTCCTGCACCACCGGCGGGGGTGGGTCCCCGGGCTCCGCCTCGACCGGATCCTCCGGGGCGGATACCGTCGCATCCGTGAGGCCGAACCGGGGCCGGTAGCCGCCGACCGGCACGGTGATGCGCACCTCCAGCCCCGCCGGGTGCTGGGCATAGGCATCGTCCAGCGCCCGCCGCAGGCGCCCGGCCTCGACGCGCACGCTGGGATCGAGGCTCGGGTCGAAGTCGGGGTTCCGGCCGAGGGCCTGGGTGGCGATGGTGTAGGCCTTGATGGTCGCGCCGCGCCCGGCCAGTTCCTCCTCCACGACGAAGCGCAGGAAGCGCGCGAGCTTCGGCGAGCGCTGGAAGGGCGGGGCACGCAGAAGGATCTCCAGGGTCTCGACCACGCGGCCGGCCGGAACCTCCTCCTCGGTCTCGAACATCGAACGGCCTTCCCGGCGTGACCGGAGACGCTCCGGCCCATCGCATCCCGCCACCAGGGGTAGCCGGATCCACAGAACTCCCATTGAGTATAGGGATGGGGGCGCCAGATGTTAGCCCCTGTGCTCCGGGAAGGCGATCCGGATTGGGGATAGTCCGTCCTGGGGATGGACAGCCCGGAGAGGTCCGCGAGGGCTCAGTCGCTGCGGGGCGGAAAGGGCACGGTGAAGATCAGGTCTCGCGCCTCGTCGCGCACCTCGACACGCCAAGCGCGCCAGTCGATCCGCGTCGCCTCAGGACCGTTCATCGCGTCGGCGATCAGGATCCGCGCCTGGCTGTGCGCCTCTCCGAGGTCGCGGCAATCGAGCCCGGCCTCGTCGGGCACGCTCTGCGTCGAATCCATGATATCGAAGAAGTAGCGCGGCACGGCTGATCGGACTCGAAGTTTTGCCAGGGCACGGACAAGAAAAAACACCGCCCTGCCGGTCGACGGCCTGGGGCCGCACAGCAATTGCGATGACCACTTGTTAGGCTCACAATTCAGAAACGGAGGGAGCCGGCCAAAGTTCCGCTTGCGACTTACGACAAGGCATAGGCCTTTCGGTCTAGTAACTTGCCTAGTTAAAGGACTATGTCGCCGGATCCTCGTCCCCCGATGGTTGCCGATTCGGCTTGGAACTACGCGGGGGAGGCGTCAATGGGCCTCCCGCTCGACGGCACCGCGCCAGGCAGGCTGCCGGTCGTGGGCCGTCAGGGTGTCGCGCGAGGGCGACCGGCCTGCCTCCAGGAGGGCGGAGCGCAGGCCCGTCCCGAGGGCGCGCCCGGCCTCCGCCGCGGTGACCTCGACCATCCGGGCGCGCATCTCGCCGGGCATCGCGGCGAGGACCGGCCCGGCGATTTCCCCGAGCGCAGCGTCCTTGGGTGCTGGAGCCGTCCGGGCTGGCGCGGGCGCCTCGCCGAGGCGCAGCGGCGACAGGTAGTAGATCGCGCCGATCACCAGCCCGGCCCGCAGCCAGAAGGCCATCCCGTTCCCCCGCTCACCCCGACGACGGCGTCACTCTGGGCGGCAATCGTGAAGCGTTTGCCGACTGGCGCGGCCGATCTGCCGACATGCCTAACGGCCCCCGGCCTCACCCCGATCCTGTTCGCAACCCGCGCGGGGGGCTTCAATTTTTCTGAGCATCCTGCTCAAGCGATTTGATCTTTTCGACAAGGGCGGCCTCTGCCTAGAATCCTGGCCACGCCAAGCCGCCCCCCACCGGCTCCAGAACAACGATCGGGACCCAATGCCGACCGATATCGAGATCGCCCGCGCAGCCACCCTGCAGCCGATCACCGCGATTGCGGAGCGCCTCGGCATCCCCGACGAGGCGCTGCACCCCTACGGCCGGCACATCGCCAAGATTGACCATGCCCATATCCGAGGTCTCGAAGCGAGAGCAGAAGGCAAGCTGATCCTGGTGACGGCGATCAGCCCGACCCCGGCCGGCGAGGGCAAGACCACCACCACGGTGGGCCTCGGCGACGCCCTCAACCGCATCGGCCGCAAGACCGTGATCTGCCTGCGCGAGCCCTCGCTCGGGCCCTGCTTCGGCCAGAAGGGCGGGGCGGCCGGCGGCGGCAAGGCGCAGGTGGTGCCGATGGAGGCGATCAACCTCCACTTCACCGGCGATTTCCACGCCATCACCTCGGCCCACAGCCTCGCGGCGGCGCTGATCGACAACCACGTCTACTGGGGCAACCCGCTCGGCATCGACCTGCGCCGGGTGGCGTTCCGGCGCGTCCTCGACATGAACGACCGGGCCCTGCGCAGCATCACCCAGAGCCTCGGCGGCGTCGCCAACGGCTACCCGCGCGAGGACGGGTTCGACATCACCGTGGCCTCCGAGGTGATGGCGGTGTTCTGCCTCGCCCGCGACCTTCCCGACCTCGAAGCCCGCCTCGGCCGGATCGTCGTGGCGGAGACCCGCGACCGCAAGCCCGTGACGCTCGCCGACCTCAAGGCCACCGGCGCGATGACGGTGCTGCTGAAGGACGCGCTGCAGCCGAACCTCGTCCAGACCCTCGAGGGCAGCCCGGCGCTGATCCATGGCGGGCCCTTCGCCAACATCGCGCACGGCTGCAATTCGGTGATCGCGACCCGGGCGGGCCTCAGGCTCGGCGACTACGTGGTGACGGAGGCCGGCTTCGGCGCCGATCTCGGGGCGGAGAAGTTCTTCGACATCAAGTGCCGGCAGGCGGGATTGAGCCCCTCCGCGGTGGTGATCGTCGCCACCGTGCGCGCCCTCAAGATGCATGGCGGCGTCGCCAAGTCCGAGCTCGGGGCCGAGAACGTGCCGGCCCTGGAGCGGGGCTTCGCCAACCTCGCCCGCCACGTCGAGAACGTGCGCCGCTTCGGCGCGCCGGTGGTGGTGGCGGTCAACCACTTCCACGCCGACACGGAGGCCGAGCACGCGGCCCTTAAGGCGCTGTGCCGCGACCGCCTCGACGTCGAGGCGATCACCTGCCGGCACTGGGCCGAGGGCGGCGCCGGGGCCGAGGGCCTGGCCCACGCCGTCGCGAACCTCGCCGATGCCGGCCCGGCTTCCGCGCCGCGCTTCGTCTACCCGGACGCGATGCCGCTAGAGGACAAGATCCGCACGGTGGCGCAGACGCTCTACGGCGCCGCCGACATCCAGGTGGAATCGAAGGCGGCGGGCAAGCTCGCGGCGTTCGAGCAGGCCGGCCACGGCGGCCTGCCGGTCTGCATGGCCAAGACCCAGTACTCGTTCTCCACCGACCCGACCCTGATGGGCGCGCCGACCGGCCACGTGGTGGCGGTCCGCGACGTGCGCCTCTCGGCCGGGGCCGGCTTCGTGGTGGCGATCTGCGGGGAGATCATGACCATGCCGGGCCTTCCCAAGGTGCCGGCGGCGGAGGGCATCCACCTCGACGCCGAGGGACGCATCGAGGGGCTGTTCTAGGACCCACGCCGGCCGTTTTCGGCCTGCTCAGATCTCGGCCCGCAGCGGCCGGCTGAGCAGGTCCGCGATCGCCGCGTCGAGGCTGAGATTCCCGGAGAGCAATCCGGCCACCGCCTCGGCCACCGGCATCTCGACCCCTCGCTCCCGGGCGAGCGCCACGAGTCCCTGCGCGGTCAGCGCCCCTTCGGCGAGCTTGCCGCCGGCGGCGTCCTCCAGGCTCGCCCCCCGTCCCAGCCGCTCGCCGAAGGCGAAGTTGCGCGACTGCGCGGAGGCGGCGCTGAGCACGAGGTCGCCGAGGCCGGAGAGACCCATCAGGGTCTCGGGCCGGGCGTCCCAGGCGCGGGCAAAGCGCATCAGTTCGGCGAAGCTGCGGGCGACCAGCGCCGCCCGCGCGCTCTCGCCGAGGCCCCGGCCGATCGCCGCCCCGCAGGCGATGGCGAGCACGTTCTTGGCCGCCCCGCCGATCTCGACCCCGCGCGGATCGCTGCCGTGATAGACCCGGAAGGACGGGCCCGACAGGGCGGCGGCGGGCCGCGCCGCCAGGTCGGGATCGCGGCTCGCCAGCGTCACGGCGGTCGGCAGACCCCGGGCGACGTCCGCCGCGAAGCTCGGGCCCGACAGGACCGCGATCGGGGCCCCCGGCGCGGCCTCGGCGGCGACGTCGGTCAGGAAGGCGTTGGTGCCGCGCTCGATGCCCTTGGCGCACAGGACCAGGGCGGCGTCCGGCTTCAGGTGCGGATGCAGAATCCCCAGCACGCCGCGCAGGGTCTGGGCCGGCGTCACCACCAGCACCGCCTCGGCGGCGGCGAGGTCCGCCGCGGACGCGGTCGGGCGCACGCCCGGATGCAGGGGCACGCCGGGGAGGTGGCGGGCATTCTCGCGCGAGCGGACCATGGCGGCGGCGGCCTCGGCGTCGCGCATCCACCAGATCACCGGCCGCTCCGCCGCCGCGGCGGCGTTGGCGAGGGCGGTGCCCCAGGCGCCGCCGCCCAGGACCGCGACCGGGCCGATGACGGTCATTCTGGCTGTCCTGTCATGAAATCCGCCGCCGCCAACCGGTACAGCCGGTGCGGCCGGAGCTCGTGCCCCTCCGGCAGCCCGGGATGGGCGAACCCGCCGACCTCGCTCATGCCGAGGCGCTCCATCACCCGGCGCGAGGGCGCATTCACGTCGGCGGTGTAGGCGACGACCTCGGGAAGCGCGCAGCGGGAGAAGACGTCGGCGAGCGCCAGGCGGGCGCCGCGCACGGCGAAGCCCCGGCCCCAGGCGGGCCAGGCCAGGCGCCAGCCGATCTCCACGAGACCCGTCTCCTGACCGATCAGGGGCCCAAGGGGGAGCGGCCGGGCCGGGCGCCAGCAGCCGACGAAGCCGACGAAGCCCTCCGGCGCCTCGACCACCCAGGGGCCGAAGCCGTCCTCGTCGAAGCGCCGGGCCAGCGCCCGGGCCTCGGCCTGGCTCTCGCGGGCGGTCTTGGGCGCGGGAAAGAACCGCATCACCTCCGGGTCGGCGCAGAGCGCCGCGAAGGGCTCGTCGTCGGCGAGCTGCCAGCGCCGCAAGGTGAAATCGTCGCCGGGCAGGCGGGCGGGCGGCGGCGGCCGCCGGACCTTGCGCCGCCACAGGAGCGAGCGGTGGTTGAGCACCGCGAGGTCCTGCCGTCCGGCCAGCACCGCCTCGCCGAGGCCGAGGGCGACCGCCAGACGCTCGGGCGGCATGTTGGCCCAGGCGGGCGGGGCGACGCTCTCGCGCCAGGGCCCGCCGCAGGCATTGTCGAGCAGGATGCGGGCGAAGCAGTGGTTGCGCGAGACCGGCCAGTCCGGGTGCGCGGCCGCCGCTGCGGGCAGGCGCTCGTCGACCAGGTCTCGCCAGCGGCGCTGCTGCGCCTCGGCCTCCGCGGGGGTCATCCGGCGGCGGTCTCGGCCGGGACAGCATCCTTCGCGAGATCTTTCGCCTGGGCGAAGGGCCAGCGCGGCCGGGCCGGCGCGGTGATGTCGTCGGTGAGGCCGAGGCGCAGGCGCTCGATGCCGGCCCAGGCGATCATCGCGCCGTTGTCGCCGCAGAGCGGCAGGGGCGGGGCGACGAGGGGCAGCCCGGCCTCGCCGGCCTGGTGGGCCAGCGCCCGGCGCAGGGCGCCGTTCGCCGCGACGCCGCCGGCCGCCACCAGCGCGGTCGGATGGCCGGCGACGGGTCCGAAATCGCGCAGGGCCACCCGCACCCGGTCGACCACCACGTCGACCACCGCCGCCTGGAAGCTGGCGCAGAGGTCGGCGACGTCCTGGTTGGTGAGGGGCGCGATGCGCTCGGCCTCGATCCGGAGCGCGGTCTTGAGGCCCGACAGCGAAAAGTTCGGCTCGCGCCGGCCGAGCATCGGCCGCGGCAGGGCGAAGCGCTCCGGGTTGCCGCTCTCGGCGGCGCGCTCGACCTCCGGCCCGCCCGGATAGGCAAGGCCTAAGAGCTTCGCCACCTTGTCGAAGGCCTCGCCGATGGCGTCGTCGATGGTGCCGCCGAGGCGCACGTACTCGCCGACGCCCTTGACCGCCACGAGCTGGGTGTGGCCGCCGGAGGCGAGCAGCAGCAGGTAGGGGAAGGCGAGGCCGTCGGTGAGCCGGGCGGTGAGGGCGTGGGCCTCGAGGTGGTTGACGGCGATCAGGGGCTTTCGCGCGACCAGCGCCAGGGTCTTGCCGGTGACGAGCCCGACCAGCACGCCGCCGATCAGCCCAGGCCCCGCCGCGACCGCGATGCCGTCGAGGTCGGAGAGCCGCATGCTGGCATTGTCCAGCGCCCGGGCGACGAGCCGGTCCAGCACCTCGACATGGGCGCGGGCGGCGATCTCCGGCACCACGCCGCCATAGGCGGCGTGCTCGGCGATCTGGCTCAGCACCTCGTTGGAGCGGATCGCGCCGCGCCCATCCTCCTCCACCGTCACGATCGCGGCCGCGGTCTCGTCGCAGGTGGTCTCGATCCCGAGGACGTTCATGGTGTGGGCTTGGTCTCGCGAGGGGGCTGGCACGCCGCGCGGCGGCCGGTATGGTGCCCTTCAGATAACCCGCCGGTGCCGGGTCGGCAAAGGGGTCGGATGCATGAGGGAGGGCGCATGAGGGGAGGGTGCGTGACGCCGGCGACGGCGTGCGGGACCGCCCTCAGGGTCTGGGTCGCGCGGCCGCTGCCGGCCGGGGCGCGCACGGCCGCGCGCGTCGCGGCCCTCGGCCACCGGCCGCTCCTCGCCCCCGTCCTCGATCTCGCGCCCAGCGGAGCGCCGGCCCCGGAAGGCCCGTTCGACGCCCTGGTCCTAACGAGCGCGAGCGCGGTGCCGGCCCTGGAGGGGTCTCCTCTCGCGGTGCTGCCGGCCTGGTGCGTCGGCGCCCGCACGGCCGAGGCCGCCCGGGCGGCGGGGCTCGCGCCCGTCCTTGAGGCCGGGGGCGACGCCCTCGCCCTCGCCGACCTGATCGGCCGGTCGCTGCCGCGGGGCGCGCGGCTCCTCCACGCCGCCGGGCGCGAGCGCAAGGACGAGCCGGGCGATACGCTGGCCGCCCGCGGCTACCGGCTCACGGTCTGGGTCGCCTACGCCGCCCGGCCCCTGCCAGCCCTGCCGGAGCCGGTGGCAGAGGCGCTCGACCATGACGGCCTCGACGCGGCCCTGCACTATTCCCGGCGCAGCGCCGCGACGGCGCTCGGCCTCGCCCGGGCGGCGGGGCGCGAGGCGGCGTTTTCGCGCGTGGCGCATCATTGCCTGTCGGCGGACGTGGCCGCGCCCCTGGTCGCGGCCGGGATCCTGTCCCATGTCGTCGCGACGCGGCCGGACGAGGAAACCCTGCTGGCCGGCCTGCACCCCATTCGACAGGACAGTGACGCAGAGGCGTCGCCGGCCCTTCGCCCGGGCCGGGAGCGATGCTAAGGGACGATCAACCCATGCGCGGCCCGGGCGGGATCCTGCCCCGCGGCCGCGCTCACGCCGCGCCGATCAGGCCGCCGTCCGGCGCGCCCCGGCCCGGACCCACAGGTGAGGATCTTCGGCCGTGACCCCCTCCGACAAGGACCAGAAGGATTCGCGCAACCGTCCGGGCGGGCGCGGCGGCAACCCGGCGGATGGGCCGATCATCGACCTGAAGGCCACCCGCGTGCCCGACGCGCCCAAGAGCGAGCCGGGCAAGACCGAACCCGGCAAGACCGAACCCGGCAAGACTGGGCCGGGCAGCACCGGGCCCGCGAAGCCGGCCGAGGCGGCCAAGGATGCGTTCAAGACGGATGCCGCCAAGACGGATGCCGCCAAGACAGAGACGCCGAAGCCCGGCACGACCGCTCCCGTGACTGCGGCCGTGAAGCCCGGCGAATCGCCGAAAGCGGCCGAGGTGAAGCCGGCCGACGCCCCGAAGCTCGGCCCGACTGGCGCGGCGTCCGGCCCGGCCTCGCCTCTCGGCGCCTCGGCGCCGAAGCCGGCTGGCTTTGCGCCCGCGGGGTCCGCAACGCCCACTGTCGGTGCGACGGCGACCACGCCCCCGAAGCCGGGCGAGGCCAAGCCCGCGGACATCAAGCCGACCGATGCGAAGCCGGGCGAGACCAAGCCGGGCGAGACCAAGCCGGGGGACGGCAAGCCCGGCACTCCGCCCTCCGCGACGGGTCCCGCTTCGGCCGCGTCCACGACGCCGTCCGCTACGGGCGGCGCCCCGAAGCCTGCGACCGGCACCGTCGTCACCGGCCCCGGCAGCGGCCCGCTCAAGGTCGGCGACGCCAAGCCGGGTGATGTGAAGCCGGCCGATGCGAAGCCCGGCGCGCCGGCGACCGGCATTCCCGGCGGCAAGCCGCCGGAATCGGGCAAG
This sequence comes from Methylobacterium sp. EM32, assembly GCF_040593685.1. Lineage (NCBI taxonomy): Bacteria > Pseudomonadati > Pseudomonadota > Alphaproteobacteria > Hyphomicrobiales > Methylobacteriaceae > Methylobacterium > Methylobacterium sp. EM32. Next base: position 33,755 of record NZ_JBEXZS010000264.1, read on the forward strand.
CCCCTGGACGCCAAGCCGCTCGATTCGAAACCCGTCGACTCGAAACCTCTGGACACGAAGTCGCCCGCCGCCGGCACCGGCGCGACGGCGGGGGCCGCCTCGGCGGGCTCGCGCCCGAACCCGGCCAGCCCGGCCGGCGCGACGCTCTCGGCGGTGCCCAAGACGGGCCCGCAGACGAGCGGGACCGGCACGACGCCGCCGAAGGACGCACCGAAGCCCGAGGCCGCCCGGACCACGAGCGCCATCCCGGCCGCCGCCACGGCACCGCAGGCCAATTCGGGCACCAAGTCCGGCGCCGGGTTCGGCTCACTGCTCGCCGCCTCGCTCCTCGGCGGGGTGGTCGGGGCGGGCCTCCTCTACGGCGTGACGACCTACGGCCCGCTCTACGGCCTGAACCTGCCGAAGCCGGCCGCGCCCGAGACCGACGCGGCCGGCACCGTGCCGCTGGAGCAGCGCCTGGCCGACCTCGCGCCGCGCGACAGCGTCCAGGCCCTCGACCGCCGCATCGGCTCGCTCGAGGCGACCCTGCGCCCGCTGCCGGACGCGGTGCGCGCCGCCGACGCCGCGGCCAAGACCGCGGGCCAGCGCGCCGACGAGGCCCTGCGCAAGGCCGAGGCCGCGCCCGCCGCGGCATCCGGACAGGCGGCGCCCGCGGCCCAGGCCCCGAGCCAGCCCGCGACCCCGCCCGCGGCCTCCGGCATCGACCCGGCCCGCCTCCAGGGCATCGAGAAGCAGCTCGCCGACCTCCAGGGCCGCACCGGGGGTGATGCGGGCCTGCGCCAGCGCATCGACGGGCTCGACAAGGGGCTGAAGGCGCTCCAGGCCGATCTCGGCACCCGTGCGGCGGCCGACGAGCAGGCCGACAAGGCGCTCGGCCAGCGCCTCGACGAGCTGCGCCAGACCCTCGACGGCCGGGCCAAGGCCGCCGACCAGCGCTTCGACGCGCTTCAGCAATCCGTCGACGCCCGCGGCAAGACCGTCGACCAGCGCCTCGCCGACCTTGCCAAGGCGGTGGAGGGACGGGCCGAGGCGAGCAGCGTCCAGGCGGCGCTCCGGGTGGTGGCGTCCGACCGGATCGCCAGCGCGCTCGCCACCGGCGCGCCCTACGCCGACGCGCTGGCGACTTTGAAGCAGCTCGATCCCGGCCAGGCCGGGGCTCTGGCGCCTCTGGAGCCCTTCGCCCAGAGCGGCGCGCCGACCGCGGCGTCGCTCGCCCAGAGCTTCCAGCCCGTCGCCGCGAAGCTGAACGCGGCGGCTCTCGCCGCCCGGCAGCGGGCGGTGGCCGAGCGCGGTAGCATCACCGACAAGCTGACCAGCATGGCCGAGTCGATCGTCTCGGTGCGCAAGGTCGGGAGCGAGGGGGCGGCCCCGGCGCCGAGCAATGCCGCCGACCCGACCGAGGCGGGCGTCGCCAAGGTCCAGGACGCCCTGTCCCGCGGCGCGGTGGCGGAGGCGGCGCAAGCCTTCGACGCCCTGCCGGAGCAGGCCCGCCAGGAGGCCGGCGATTTCGGCCGGCGCCTGAAGGCCCGCGCGGCGGCCGGCGAGGCCGCCCGGGCGCGGCTCGCCGCCTCCTTCGCGGCCCTCCAGGGCCCGGCGACCCGCTGACGCTCCGCCCGCTTCCATCCTCCGGGAGGGAAGCGGCGCCCGTTTCCGGTGCGGCCGCCACGGCGGCCGCGGTGACATCCCGGGGCTCGCTCGACGCCCCCTCGCGCGCCCGGTGCGGCAGCGCGGCTTTCTGGAGTTGATCGACCGATGTGGCGCGCACTCGCCTTCCTGGCTCTCCTCGCCCTCGCCGCCTACGGGGCGGTCTGGCTCGCCGACCGGCCCGGCGTGGTCACCGTGACCTGGGGCGGCTACGAGCTGGCGACCAGCCTCGCGGCCGCGCTCGTCGGCGTGATGGTGCTGGCGGTGGTGCTCGGCTTCGTCTGGGCCTTCGCCCGCGGCATCCTGAACCTGCCCGAGCGGCTGACCCTGTCGAGCCGGCGCCGACGCCAGGCCCGGGGCTACAACGCGCTCTCGCGCGGCATGGTGGCGGTGGGCTCGGGCGATCCGATCGCGGCGCGCCGCCACGCCGGCGAGGCCGAGCGACTGCTCGGCCCCGAGCCGCTCGCCCTGCTGCTGACCGCGCAGGCCGCCCAGATCTCCGGCGACCGCGCCGGGGCCGAGCGCGCCTTCCAGCGCATGGTCGACGATCCCGAGACCCGGGTGCTCGGCCTGCGCGGCCTGTTCGTCGAGGCCCGGCGCCAGGACGACGAGACCACGGCCCGCGCCTACGCGATCGAGGCCGCCCGCCTCGCCCCGAGCGTGACCTGGGCCAACGAGGCGGTGATGGAGAGCCAGTGCGCCGACCGCGACTGGTCGGGCGCCCTCGACACCGTCTCGCGCCGCGCGGCGCTCGGCCTCTCCGACAAGGCGGCGATGCGGCGCCAGCGCGCGGTGCTGCTCACCGCCAGCGCCCTCGACCTCGAGGCGGGCGATCCCGAGCGCGCCCTGGCGCAGGCCCGGGAGGCGGTGAAGCTCGCCCCCGATCTCGTGCCGGCTGCCGCCGTGGCCGGCCGCCTCTTCGCCCGCCGCGGCGACCTCAAGCGCGGCGCCAAGGTGGTCGAGGCGGCCTGGCGTGCCAACCCGCACCCGGACCTCGCCCGGGTCTATCTCGACCTGCGCACCGGTGATTCGAGCCGCGACCGGCTCGCCCGCGCCGAGACCCTAGCCCGGATCTCGTCCTGGCACCCGGAAGCGCGCTTCGCCATCGCCCGCGCGGCGATCGACTCCCGGGAGTTCAGCCGCGCCCGCGACGTGCTGGCGCCGCTGCTCGCCGACCAGCCGACCGCCCGTGCCTACGCGCTGATGGCCGAGATCGAGGAGGCCGAGCACGGCGCCCAGTCCGGCAAGGCCCGCGAGTGGCAGGCTCGGGCGAGCCGTGCCCCGCGCGACCCGGCCTGGTGCGCCGACGGCCTCGTCACCGACCGCTGGGCGCCGATCTCCCCGGTCAGCGGGCGCCTCGACGCCTTCGTCTGGCAGACCCCGCCGGACCTGCTGGGCCGCGCCCATTCCGGCCCCGCCCACGAGCCCGAGCCCGCCGCGACCTCGCACAATCCGGGCTCGCTCAACGGTGGAGCAATGCCGAAGGCCGACAATGGCACCGCCACGATCGGCACAATCCCGCCCGGCACGGTGACCTCGCCGGTGGTGCCGGTGCCGGTGAAGGTGCCGGAGGTGGTCGGGCCGGGGCGCTGACGCCGCCCGGCCTGACGGTCGGTAGGCTCGACACTCGGCGGTAATACCTCTCGACGTCATCCCAGGTTCCGCTGCGCGGCCCCGGGATGACGTCGAGGGTTCGAACTCGTTCGACAATCCGAGCAGGCTCAGCCCGGCCGCCTCTCCACCCCCGCCCAGCGCCGCCTCACGCTCCATTCGTAACGCGAATCGCCGTCGAGCAGGTGCAGGTGGTCCTGGAGCCGGTTGCGCTCCAGCCAGGCGAGGGCCGCCTCCAGCTCCTCCGCCGTCATCGCGGCGCGGCTCTTGTTGTTGAAGAGGCGCTTGAGCACCGCGTTGTAGCGGTGGGCCAGGGACGCGCCGCGGGGCAGCCGCAGCTCGGCCTCGTCCTCCACCGCCTGCGCCGTCACCATGGCGGCAACCCGGGCGCGCAGCGCCCGCTCGACCCGCGAGGGCGGGACCGGGCCCGCGTCGGTGCCGGGTTGCCCGGCCTCCCGCTGGGCCTCGGGCCTTGCCATCGCCACGGAGGGGCCGGGCCGCAGCATCGCGTAGCGCAGTCCGAGCGCGTTGCTCTCCAGCGGCACGATGCCCTCGTCGGTCTCGCGCGCCAGCGGCCGCGGCTCGGGCGAGGCGGCCCCCGTCGGGCGCTTGCGCGGCCGGGTCGCCGTCGCCTGCTCGGTCTCGATGCGGGCGCGGAACTGCGCGAAGAGCGGATCGTCGGGGTGGAAGACCAGGGCGTGCTGGTCGGCGTAGTCGCCCGCATGGGGATCGACCCGGGTCGCCCGAGCGATCATCTGCTCCAGCCAGGGCCGCGAGCGGATATGGGTGAGGGCCGCCACCACCGCGACCTCCGGGGCGTCCAGCCCCTCATAGGCCATTGCCACCGTCACCAGCACGGCGGGCTCGGGGGTCAGCCGGAAGGCGGCGAGCGCCGCGTGGGCGTCGGCTTCCGCCGAGGTGGCGATACGCACGTCGCGGCGCGCCTGCTCCTCCGGCATCCAGGCCTGGATCATGGCGTGGTAGCTCTGCGCGCTCGCCTGATCGGGGGCGACGACGAGGAGCTTGCCGAGGCCCCGGACCGCCTCGGTGGGGCTAAGGCCGCGCTTGCGCCGGCGCTCGGCCCGCACGCGGCGGGTGGCGAAGAAGGCCTCGCGCAGCAGGTCGCGGGCAAAGCCCGTGCGGAGCGCGGTGAACAGGGCCGGCCGTGTCGTCGCGCTCGGGCCCGACCCCGAGAGCCGGTGCGGGCCGACCCGGGCCTGGCCGCTGGTGCGTCCGCCCTCGAGCCAGCTCGCCTCGCCGTCCAGCGCACCGAAATTGACCGGCAGCACCGCCTTCTCGGCCAGCGCCTCGGCGCGGGAATAGCCGATCACCGCCCAGCCCGGGGCCTCGATGTCCGGTACCGGCGCGCCGCCCTCCGTCCGGTAGGGCAGCCAGAGGATGCGCCGACCGTCCGCCCGCTCCAGGGTGCCGGAGAGGAGGAGGCGCACGCTCGCCTCGCGGAACAGCGGCAGCAGGGCGCTGCTCCAGGCCGCGGCCTCGCTCCCCGCCTCGCCGTCGGCGATGGCCGGCAGGTGGTGGACCTCGTCGACGACGAGAAGGGTGCGGTGGCGCCGCATCTCGGAAAGGTGCAGGGCGGGGGAGGCCGCCACCGCCTGGTAGGTGGTGACGTAGCCGGCGAGCCCCCGGCTCGGATCGGGCGAGTTGTCGGCCGCCCGCACCGAGAGGGCGTGGCCGAGGGCTGCCCGCCAGGCCGGATCGGCGAAGGCCTCCTCGGCCTGGAGCCGCAGGGAATCCCGCGGCACGATCCAGACCACCCGGTCGACGAGGCCCGCCGCGATCAGTTTCGACGCCGCGATGACCGGCAGCAGCGACTTGCCGCCGCCCGGCGTCACCGCCGCCAGGATGTCGGTGATGCCCGTGGCCTCGCCGCGGGCGAGCGCGCCCACGAGTTCGGACAGGCTGCGCTGGTGGCTGCGCAGGGGGCGGGACGGGGCGCTCACGGGTGGAGGGAATCGCGAACCATCCCCGGACCATGCCGGAGCCCGCCTCCCTTGTGAATCCGGGGGACAAGCAGCTTTTCCGCGTTCCCCACATCACAAAACGCTTGTACCGGCCTTGACCTCTCAGCCGCGGCCGCGCTCCAGCAGCCGCGACACCACCCGGGCGGTGAAATCGACCATCGGGACGATGCGGGCGTAGTTGAGCCGGGTCGGCCCGATGACGCCGACGACGCCGACGATGGTCTGGCTGCCGTCGCGGAAGGGCGCCGCGATCATCGACGAGCCGGAGAGCGAGAACAGCTTGTTCTCCGAGCCGATGAAGATCCGCACGCCCTCGCCGCCCTCGGCGCGGGAGAGGAGGTCGATCACGTCCTTCTGGCTCTCCAGGTCGTTGAAGAGCAGGCGGATGCGCTCCAGGTCTTCCGCCGCCCGCAGGTCGTCGAGGAGGTTGGCCTGGCCGCGCACGATCAGCTGGCGCTCCTCGCTCGGGCCGACCGAGCGGGCGAGGCCCGCATCGACCAGGCGCCCGGTGATCTCGTCGAGCTCCTGCTTCATCGCCTCCCGCGCGGCCTCGATCTCGCCGCGCACCTCGCCGAGGGTGCGGCCGCGGATGCGGGCGTTGAGGAAGTTCGAGGCTTCCTGCAGCGCGCCGGCCGGCAGGCCCTGCGGCAGGTCGAGCAGGCGGTTCTCGACCGAGCCGTCGTCAGAGACCAGGACCACCAGGGCGCGGCCGGGATCGAGCCGCACGAACTCGATGTGGCGCAGGCGCGGGTTCTGCTTGGCGGTGACGACGACGCCGGCGCCCCGCGAGATGCCCGAGAGCAGCACCGAGGCCTCGGTGAGCGCGCTCTCGAAGGTGTGGCGCGAAGCGGCGGCGCGCATCTGCGCCTCGATCCGGCCCTTCTCCTCCTGGCCGACATCGCCGAGTTCGAGCAGCGCGTCGACGAAGAAGCGCAGGCCGTGCTCGGTGGGGAGCCGGCCGGCGCTGGTATGGGGGGCATAGATCAGCCCGGCCTGCTCGAGGTCCGACATCACGTTGCGGATCGAGGCCGGCGAGAGCGCCATCGGCAGGATGCGGGCGAGGTTGCGCGACCCCACCGGCTCCCCCGTGGCGAGGTAGCTCTCGACGATCTGGCGAAAGATTTCCCGCGAGCGCTCGTTGAGCTCGGCAATGGCACGGGCCTGTCCGGAGCCGCCGGACAGGGGTGGAAGGTCGCGCGTGTTCATCAACCCTACGGGAGCCATACGACCCCTTACTGTGATGCGAGCCCGCGCTTCGTGCAAGCGGACGCGACGCCGCGCGGCGGTCCGATTTCACGTCCGCAATGGATGTCGTCACCTGAACGGAAGCCGACGTCGCGTCTCAGACCGCGTTCAGCGCCCCGGCGCCAGTCTCTTCTCCATGGCCGCAGATGGGATGCGGCGAGACGATCCGGAGGCGAGGATGCTGACGATGCGAAACCCGATGGTGGCCGGCACACGGCTTCTGGCGGCGGCCGCTCTGGTGGCCGGCGGTCTCTTCACGGCAGGCAGCGCCCAGGCGGCGCCCTTCGCGCCAAGCGCCGTGACGGCGCCGGCGGCCGAGGTGGTGCAGGTGCAGTGGGGCCACCATCACGGCGGGGGCCATGGCCATCACCACCACGGCGGCTGGGGCCATCACCGGCGCCACCACGGGCATTGGGGCCACCATCACCACCACCGGCACTGGGGCCACCATCACGGCCGGCACCATCACCGGGGTTACGGCTACTACTGACGGACGGGCGAGGCCCGGGCGCTGGCGCCCGGGCCCTTCTGCATGGGGCACCCCTCGGAGCTCCCCTTGCCGCCCCCGGCGCCAGCGCCTAAGAGCGCGCGGCCCTCAGGGGATCGAAGCGCCGCGCCGTCAGCGCGCGGCGCCCTGGACAGGAGTTGCCCATGCGCCCCTCGAAGCGCGCCCCCGACGAGCTGCGCAAGGTCACGCTGGAGCGGGGCGTCTCGCGCTACGCCGAGGGCTCGTGCCTCGTCACCTTCGGCGAGACCAAGGTGCTGTGCACCGCCTCGCTCGAGGAGCGCGGGCCGTCCTGGCTGCGCGGCTCCGGCAAGGGCTGGGTCACCGCCGAGTACAGCATGCTGCCGCGGGCGACCCACGACCGCAACCGGCGCGAGGTCAATGCCGGCAAGCCGTCGGGCCGCACCCAGGAGATCCAGCGCCTGATCGGCCGGTCCTTACGCGCCGTCGTCAACCTGCCGGCGGTGGGCGAGCGCCAGATCGTGGTCGATTGCGACGTGCTCCAGGCCGATGGCGGCACCCGCACGGCGGCGATCACCGGCGCCTGGGTCGCCTTGCACGAGTGCTTCACCTGGATGCGCGGCCGCTCGATCATCTCGGTCGACCCGATGCGCGACCACGTCGCGGCAATCTCTTGCGGCATCCATAAGGGCACGCCCGTGCTCGACCTCGACTACGCCGAGGATTCCGGCGCCGAGACCGATGCCAACTTCGTCATCACCGGCAGCGGCGGCATCGTCGAGGTGCAGGGCACGGCGGAAGTGAAGCCGTTCTCGGAGGAGGAATTTTTGGGTCTCCTGCGCCTCGCCAAGGCGGGTGTGGCCGAGCTGGTGGCGCTCCAGAAGCAGGCGATCGCCTGATGGGCCGCCTCCTCACCGGGCGGGTCGTGATCGCGACCCACAATGCCGGCAAGCTGCGCGAGATGCGCGAATTGCTGGCGCCCTTCGGCGTCGAGGCGGTCTCGGCCGGCGAACTGAACCTGCCCGAGCCGGACGAGACCGGCACGATGTTCGCCGAGAACGCCGCCATCAAGGCGCGGGCGGCGACGCAGGCCACGGGCCTGCCCGCCTTCGCCGACGATTCGGGGCTCTGCGTCGATGCCCTCGACGGGGCGCCCGGCCTGTTCTCGGCCCGTTGGGCCGGCGGCTCGAAGGATTTTTCCGGCGCGATGGCGCGCATCGAGCGGGAACTGTCCACCCGGGCTGCGACGAACCGCCGGTCGCACTTCGTCTCCGCCCTGGTCCTGACCTGGCCGGACGGGTACGAGGAGCTGTTCGAGGGCCGGGTCTTCGGCGAGTTGGTCTGGCCGCCCCGCGGCGACAAGGGTTTTGGCTACGACCCGATGTTCAAGCCGGACGAGAGCCCGCTCACCTTCGGCGAGCTGAGCTCGGACGAGAAGCACGGCATCGACTGGACGACGGGCGAGGCGCTCTCGCACCGGGCCCGGGCCTTCCTGGCGCTCGCCGCCGCCTGCCTGCGCCGCCCGGATTGAACGGCACATTGGACGAGATGTGGCGCCCGCTCTCGCGGAGGGGCGCCTTCATCGCGGCGGGAGCGGGGCCGGCGAGAGCCGCCCCGTCCCGGGTGACGGTGGGTTATGCGACAGTGAGACCCACGTCGACATTGCCGCGGGTGGCGTTCGAGTACGGGCACACCTGGTGGGCCTTCTCGACCAACTTCTCGGCGGTCGCCTTGTCGAGGCCCGGCAGCGAGATGGTCAGGTCGGCGGTGATGCCGAAGCCACCCTCGGAGCGCGGGCCGATGCCGACCTTGGCGGTGACGGTGGTGTCGGCCGGGACGGCGATCTTCTCCTGGCCGCCGACGAACTTCATCGCGCCGAGGAAGCAGGCGGCGTAGCCGGCCGCGAAGAGCTGCTCGGGGTTGTTGCCGGCGCCGCCGGCCCCGCCGAGCTCCTTGGGGGTCGACAGCTTGACGTCGAGGCTACCGTCCTGGGTCTGGGCGCGACCGTCGCGGCCGCCATTCGCCGTGGCCTGGGTGGTGTACTTCACGTCGACGGACATCGGGGCTCTCCTCAAGTCGCGGCGGCCCTATCGAAGCCGATCCCGGCCACCCGCGGCATCCTCATAGATCACATTTCGATTGTGCGCAATTTGTTTTTGTCCGCCATCATGGCTATGATCGAAGCGGCCTCGGGCGCAGATTGTTCCTGAGCGTCACGGTTAGGCCCCGCGCGACGGAGCCCCCTTGAGGAGCGGGACATGTCCGAGATCGACGCGCGCGGCCCCACGCCCGACCAGCCGTCCGGCCGGGCCGACGACGACCTGCTGCTCTCCAGCCAGATCTGCTTCGCGGTCTATTCGGCGGCCCACGCGTTCAACCGGATCTACAAGCCCCTTCTCGACCGGATCGGCCTGACCTACCCGCAATACCTGGTGCTCCTCCTGCTCTGGGAGCAGGACGGGCAGACGATGAAGACCCTCGGCCAGCGCCTCTACCTTGATTCCGGCACCCTGACGCCGCTGCTCAAGCGGCTGGAGGCGGCGGGCCTGGTGAGCCGGGCCCGCGACGTCCAGGACGAGCGGCTGATGCGCATCAATCTGACCGAGGCCGGCGCGTCCTTGCGCGAGAAGGCGACGCCGTTCCCGCACGAGATCGTCTGCGCCGCGGGCCGGCCGGCGGAGCGGCTGGTGGCCCTGCGCGACGAGATCGTGGCCCTGCGCGACAGCCTGCACGCCTGCGCGGCACCGGATCGCGGGGTGGCGTGACGAACCTCAGAGCATCGGCAGGTGCCGCGGCTCCCGCCCGAGCGGAAACGCGGCGTCGATCCGGGCGAGTTCGGCCTCGCTCAAGGTGAGGCTGCCGCCGCCGGCATTCTCGGCCGCGTGGGCCGGGCTCGATGCCTTCGGGATCGCCAGCACGCCGTCCCCGCGGGTGAGCGCCGCGAGCGCGACCTGCCGCGGCGTGGCGTCGTGGCTCTCAGCGATCTCGGCCAGCACCCGGCCGCCCGGGGTCGCCGGTCCCGGGAAGCTGTCGTGGCCGAAGGGGCTGTAGGCCACCACCGCGACGCCGTTCTGCCGGCACCAGGGCAGGACCGAATGCTCGATCGCCCGCTCCTCCAGGTGGTAGAGCACCTGGTTGCAGGCAATGCGGTCGGGACCCGCCACGGACAAGGCCTCGTCGAGGTCGTCGGCGTCGAAGTTGCTCACCCCCCAGGACAGGATCTTGCCCGCCCGCACCAGGTCCTCGAAGGCCGCGAAGGTCTCTGCCAGGGGATGCGGCCCGCGCCAGTGCAGCAGGTAGCAATCGAGCCGGTCGGTGCGCAGGCGCCGGAGCGAGCGCTCGCAGGCCTCGATCGTGCCCCGGCGCGAGGCGTTGCCGGGCAGGACTTTGGAGACCAGAAAAACCTCGTCGCGCCGGTCGCCGATCGCCTCGGCGATCAGGGGCTCGGCCTCGCCGTACATCTCGGCGGTGTCGACGTGGCTCATGCCGACATCGAGGCCCCGCCGCAGGGCGGCGGCCGCCACGGTGGGCTCGCCCTCGTCGAGGTACCAGGTTCCCTGCCCGATCACCGGCACCGCGGGCTGGTGACGTCCGAAGGGTTGCCGTCGCATCGCGCGCTCCTGCGATCTGTGCCGTCCTGGGCCGTGCGGCGCCCGGAGGGCAAGGGCAGATCCCGGAGAATGCACGGTTTTCTGCGGATCGTCGCGGGGCGGGAGGGTTAGACGGGCCGGGGAGGGGAGGAAAAACGCCCTTCTCCCCAGACGCGTTCTGCAAAAAGAACATTCCGGTTGACAGAAAGTCCGCTTCCGGGTTCTGTGCCGGCCCACCACCCGGCTTTGAGACACTCCGCTGAAGGACCCCGATGACCGCTCCCGTCTCCCCGCCCGCCCGGACCCGCGCGCCGTGACGGCCCCCGTCCGCGTGCCGGTGCCGGCGGACCTGAGCGGCCGGCTCGACGATTCCGACGCGCTCGTCCGATTGGAGAGCGTCGCCAAGACCTACACGGCGCGCCGCGGCGCCGGCGCCGTGACGGCCCTGGAGGACATCGACCTCTCGGTGTCCCGCGGCCGGGTGCTCGGCGTGATCGGCCGCTCGGGCGCCGGCAAGTCGACCCTGATCCGCCTGGTGAACGGGCTGGAGCGGCCGAGCCGCGGCCGGGTGATCGTCGACCGCGCCGAGATCTCGGCCCTGTCGGAATCGGCCCTGCGGGCCGAGCGCCGCGGCATCGGCATGATCTTCCAGCACTTCAACCTGCTCTCGGCCCGCACCGCCGCCGGCAACGTCGCGCTGCCCCTCGAAGTGGCGGGCTACGACCGGTCCGCCATCCGCAAGCGGGTGGCCGAGCTCCTCGACCTCGTCGGGCTCGGGCCGCAGGCCGACCGCTACCCGGCCGAATTGTCGGGCGGGCAGAAGCAGCGCGTCGGCATCGCGCGGGCGCTCGCCACCAACCCCAAGGTGCTGCTCTCCGACGAGGCGACCTCGGCCCTCGACCCGGAGACCACCCGCTCGATCCTGGACCTGCTCGGCCGGATCAACCGGGAGCTCGGCCTGACGATCCTGCTCATCACCCACGAGATGGCGGTGATCCGGGCGATCGCCCACGAGGTCGCGGTGCTCGACGGTGGCCGTATTGCCGAGAAGGGCGACGTGTTCGAAGTCTTCACCCGGCCGAAGGCCGCGATCACCCGCACCTTCCTCGACGAGGAGACCGGCCGGACCCTGCCTCCGGCGCTCGCCGCGCGCCTCACCCCCGGCCTGCCGGCTGGGGAGGGCAAGGGAGAGGGGAAGCAGGCGGTGCTGCGCATCACCTTCAGGGGACCGCACGCCACCGATCCGGTGCTGGCCCAGCTCACGAGCGAGCTCGGCATCCCGGCGGGCATCCTCTCGGGCACCGTCGACGAGATCGCCGGCCGGCCCTTCGGCACCCTGGTGGTCGGCATTGCTGCCGATGCCGGCACTGTGGAGCGGGCCCAAACCTTCCTCGCGGCGCGCGGCCTCGACGTGGAGATGCTCGGCACCCTCGACCTCGCCGGCTGGCAGCGGACCGCCGCCCCCGGCTTGACGGATCCTTGCCATGTCGCCTGAACTCCTCCGCCTCCTCGTCCAGGCCACCCTCGACACGCTGCAGATGGTGGCAGTGGCGGCCTCCCTCGGCACGCTGGTCGGCCTGCCGCTCGGCGTGTTCCTCGCCACCAGCGGCCGCGGCGAGCTTTTGGCCGCCCCCTGGCTCAACCGGGTGCTCGGCCTCGTCGTCAACGCCACCCGCTCGACGCCGTTCATCATCCTGGTGGTGGCGATCATCCCGTTCACCCGGCTGCTGGCCGGTACCTCGATCGGCACCAACGCCGCCACCGTGCCGCTGACGGTCGCGGCGATTCCCTTCATCGCCCGGCTCGTCGAGGGCGCGGTGCGGGAGGTCGATGGCGGCCTCGTCGAGGCGGCAAGGGCCTTCGGCGCGAGCCCGCTGCAGATCGTCCTCAAGGTGCTGATCCCCGAGGCCCTGCCCGGCATCGTGCTCGGCCTCACCCTGGCGGTGGTGTCGCTGATCGGCTTCTCGGCGATGGTCGGTGCGGTCGGCGGCGGGGGCCTCGGCGACCTCGGCATCCGCTACGGCTACCAGCGCTTCATGCCCGAGATGATGCTCGCCGTCGTGGTGGTGCTGATCGTCCTGGTGCAGCTAGTCCAAACCCTCGGCGACCGGCTGGCGCGGCGCATGAACAAGCGCCTGCGCCACGGCTGACCCCTCTCTTCCAGTTTCCCTCGCCCATCTCCCTCGGAGCGTAAGACGATGCTGCGTACCCTCACCCTGGCGGTCCTCCTCGCCACCGCAAGCTTGCCGGCGCTCGCGCAAGGAACCCCCGCACAAGGCCAGCGCGTGCGCGTCGGCGTCACGCCGGGCCCGCACGCCCAGATCCTCGAGGCGGTGAAGCCCATCGCCGCCAAGAAGGGCCTCGACCTCCAGGTGGTCGAGTTCTCCGACTACGTCGTGCCGAACGAAGCCCTGTCGTCGGGCGAGCTTGAGGCCAACTCGTTCCAGCACCAGCCCTATCTCGACAACCAGAAGGCCGACCGCGGCTACAAGATCGAGAGCGTGGCCCAGACGGTGAACTTCCCGATGGGCGTCTACTCGAAGCGCCACAAGAGCTTCGACGCGGTGCCGGCGGGCGGCACGGTGGCGATCCCGAACGATCCCACCAATGGCGGTCGCGCCCTGCTGCTGCTGCAGGACAAGAACTTGCTGAAGCTGAAGGCGAATGTCGGCTTCAAGCCGAGCGTCGCCGACATCACCGAGAACCCGAAGCGCCTGCGCATCATCGAGGTCGACGCAGCCCAGACCCCGCGCTCGCTCGACGACGTCGACGCCGCGGCGGTCAACACCAACTACGCCACCGCGGCCGGCCTGAAGCCCGGCGACGCGATCCTCAAGGAGGAGCCGAAGGGCCCCTACGTCAACGTGATCGCGGTGCGCAGCGCCGACAAGGACAAGCCCTGGGTCGCGACGCTGGTCGAGTCCTACCGCTCGCCGGAGGTGAAGGCCTTCATCGACGCCAAGTTCGGGGGCGCGGTGCTCACCAGCTGGTGAAGTCCGCCCTCCGGGCAGCAGGAGCAACACGGGCCCCGCGCCGCGTCTTATCCACAGGGATGAGACGCAATGAAGCGGGGCCGTGAAACCAAACGAGGCCGTGCGCGTCTTCTCTGCACGGCCCGACTGACGGGCTGGCCTTACCTTTCGAGGTGCCCGATGAAGATCATCACGTCCGCCCTGGTCGCCGCCGTTCTCACCGTCGCCGCCGTTCCGGCCTTCGCCCAGGGCAACTCGCCCTACAACAACTCGGGCTCGCAGGCTGGCGGCCCGCTCGGCGGCACGCAGCGCGAGATGGGTGCCCCCGGCGGCGCGCCTGCCATGGGTGCCGCTCCCCGCGCCACCATGCAGCCGACCATGCGCAAGAAGCGCATGATGAAGCACCGCCGCATGCACCGTCACCACCACGCCCGCTGAGCCTCGCCGCACGGTCACAGGCTCGTCCGGCGCGCTCGTTTGGCGGTTCATGCCGCCCGGCGGGCGCGCTTTCGCGTGCGTGTCGCCCCGCGCGTCACTCCACCTTCTCGTCCGGATAGACGCCCCAGAGCCGGTCCTGGCGCATGTAGCCGTCGACGTCGCCGCGTTTCTGCGGTAGCGCCACGACGAGGCGGCACCAGGTCTTGTCGCAGGTCTTGACGCTGCCGATCACCCCAGCCTGGAGCTGGGCCACCACGCCGCTCGTCGCATCGGCCCGGTCGTAGAGGGGAACCGGGGCGCCCTTGTCGGTGCCGCGGTTCAGCACCACCGCGGTGCGGCGGCCGGAGAGCAGCGAGTGCAGCACCCAGCCCTCGGTACCCTCCGAGTCGCGGATGCGGCGCCATGTCTCGTACTCGGCGATGATCTCCACCGGCAGGCCGGCGCGCTGGAACACCCATAGGGTGCGGTGGTCCTTGGACGGGCCCTCGCGCAGGTTCACCCGGTCGGTCTTCAGGCTGACGTAGCGCGGCAGCGGCAGCTTCGTCGTCGGGCCGATGGTGACGCCGATCTCGCCCGGGGCGGGGTTGGCGGCGGGGGTCGGCGGCGCGGCGGCAGCGGGCGCAGCCAGGACGGCGAGCAGCAGGGCGGCGAGGAGGCGCGGGTGGAGCATCGGCGGTCGGTCTCCCTTCAGGGAAGCGGCGCGGATTGTCTTCCCGATCACCTCTGCTAGAGAGGCCGCCGGGCATCGAGTCCCGGCCGGATCGAGGGGCGTAACCGCCCCTATCGCCGGACCATGGTTAACGGGGCGTAACGACGCCTGTGGTCCGCACCAAGGCGGGGCTTTTCGCCGGGCCGCCGCGTCGCTTACTCTGGAGTGGCGTGGGCGCCCATATCGCGTGTCGGGGCCGCACGGGCAGGCCGGGAGGCCCGCCCGGGGCAGGGGAGGGATCATGTCGTTGAAGCGCAAGCCGCTCGTGGTGGTCACCCGGCGCCTGCCGGACGTCGTGGAGACGCGGATGCGCGAATTGTTCGACGCGCGCCTCAACCACGAGGACACGCCGCTCACCGGCGGCGCCCTGGCACAGGCCCTCCAGGAGGCCGACGTGCTGGTGCCGACGGTCACGGACGAGATCGACGCCTCGCTCCTCGCCCAGGCCGGCCCGAACCTGCGCCTGATCGCCAATTTCGGCAACGGCGTCGACCACATCGACGTCGGGGTGGCGCTCCAGCGCGGCATCACGGTCACCAACACGCCGGGCGTGCTGACCGAGGACACCGCCGACATGACGATGGCGTTGATCCTCTCGGTGGCGCGCCGGGTCACCGAGGGCGCCCGGATCATCCCGGAGGATGCCTGGTCCGGCGGCTGGTCGCCGACTTGGATGCTCGGCCGGCGCATCACCGGCAAGCGGCTCGGCATCGTCGGCATGGGCCGCATCGGCCAGGCGCTGGCGCGCCGCGCCAAAGCCTTCGGCCTCTCGATCCACTACCACAACCGCCGCCGGGTCGGCGCCCGCATCGAGAGCGACCTCGAGGCGACGTACTGGGAATCCCTCGACCAGATGCTGGCGCGGGTCGACATCGTGTCGGTCAACTGCCCGCACACGCCGGCGACCTACCACCTGCTCTCGGCCCGGCGCCTGAAGCTGCTGAAGCCCGAGGCCGTGGTGGTCAACACCGCCCGCGGCGAGGTGATCGACGAGACGGCGCTCGCCCGCCTGATCGAGGTCGGCGACATCGCCGGCGCGGGCCTCGACGTGTTCGAGCAGGAGCCGGCGGTGAGCCCGCGTCTCGTCAAGCTCGCGAAGGCCGGCAAGGTGGTGCTCCTGCCCCATATGGGCTCGGCCACCCACGAGAGCCGCGTCGACATGGGCGAGAAGGTCATCATCAACATCAAGACCTTCCTCGACGGCCACCGGCCGCCGGACCGGATCCTGCCCAGCATGCTGTGAGGGACCGTGGTCGGGCATGGTCCGCCCCCAGTCCTGACAACCCGCGATGTCATCCCGGGGCTCGCCGAAGGCGAGAACCGGGGATCCATAACCGCTGAGATTCGAGAAATAGGCGTTCAGCCTTCCGCTTCATCCTGAACCGTCGGCGGTTATGGATCCCGGGCTCCGCTGCGCGGCCCCGGGATGACCCGCTAGGGTGGTCACTGACGGAGGCGCCCTGCCTGCGGCCGGCAGGGCGCCCCACATCGATCAGCCCTGCAACGTCGCCTTCAGGCTGATCTTGGCGTTCAGCACCTTCGAGACCGGGCAGTTCTTCTCGGCGATGCCGGCGAGCTCGTCGAATTTCGCCTGGTCGATCCCCGGGATCTTCGCGGTCAAGGTCAGGGCCGAGGCGGTGATGGTGAAGCCGTCACCCTCCTTCTCCAGGCTCACCACGGCTTCCGTGCGCAGCTCGTCGGCGGTGAAGCCGGCGCCCTGGAGCTGGAAGGCCAGCGCCATGGTGAAGCAGCCCGCATGCGCCGCGGCGATCAGCTCCTCGGGATTGGTGCCCGGCTCGTTCTCGAAGCGGGTGTTGAAGCCGTAGGGGTTGCTCGACAGCACACCCGACTGGGTGGTCAGCTGGCCCTTGCCGTCCTTGCCGCTACCCTGCCAAACGGCGTTCGCCTTGCGGTTCATGCTCGTCTCCCGTGACACATGAGGAGGCCGCGCGCGGGCGGCCCCGACATCGGCGGAGCCGTTCAGGCAGCCGCTCACGCCCACAGGTAGGTCAGCGCATCGCAAGGTCATCCTCCGATTCCGAATCGATCACCCGGCGGGCGAGGGCGAACGGGAATCCCGCCCGGGCCATGGCGGCGAGGTCGCGCTCGCGCGCGGCGACCCGGGCGCCCGGTGCGCGGTACGGCCCGAGGCGGCGGCGCCTGGCATAAGCGAAGGCGGCCTCGTCCTCGCCGCCCGCATCCTCCTCGGCGAGGGCCGCGCCGACGATGTCGCGGTCGACGCCCTTGGCGGCGAGCTTGGCGCCGATCGCCCGGGCCGAGCCGCCGCGGCGGCGCAGGGAGCGCACCTTGGCGGCCGCGAAGGCGGCGTCGTCGACGAGGCCGGCCCCGAGCGCCCGGGCCACCACCGCCTCGACCATCTCCGAAAAGCCGTCCGGTTCCTCGCCGCGCAGGCGGCAGCGGGTCTCGACCCGGCGCTTCAGCACCCGGCGCAGCATCTCGGCGGAGGCGCCGTAGCGCTCCAGGTAGTACAGGGCCGCCCGTTCGAGATAGGCCGGCGTGATCGGCCGCGCCGCCCTCAATCCGCCATCGCGTCCGGGTTCATCGGCCCCGTCCCGGATCGCCTCCGTCCCGGCGGGTGCGTCCGGCTCATGCGAGGGGTGATGCCGGCGTTTCTGCACAAGCGTGAATCCTTCTTCCTCCTGGTCGCCCTCGGGGCGGTGGCCGGCGCGGTGCTCTACCTGTCGCGACCGACGACTTTACGGGTCGCGGTCGGCCCGCGGGACCGGGTCGAGACGCACCTGATCCAGGCCTATGCCGACGCGCTCGCCCGCGCCCGCGAGGATATACGCCTCGAAGTCGTTCCTTACGACGACGTGCGCGACAGCGCCGCGGCTTTGCAGAGTGGGCGGGCCGACCTCGCGGTGGTGCGGCCCGACGTGCGTCTTCCTGAGAACGGCCTGACGCTCGCCGTCCTGCACGACGAGGCCCTGGTGGTGGCGGCCCCCCCGGATTCCGGCATCCAGGCCTTCTCCGATCTCGCCGGCAAGCGCCTCGGCCTCGTCGCCCATCACGGCGCCGACCAGCCGCTGGTCGCGAGCCTGCTCGCCTACTACGCCCTGACGCCGGCACCGGCCGGCGCAGTCCCGGCCCTGGCCGATCCGGGCGGCACGCTGCCGGCCGCCGCCGGCAGCGTCGCCCTGGTGCCGATGCGGGCCTCCGAGGTCGCGGCGGCCCTCGCCGAGCACCGGATCGACGCCGCCGCGGTGATCGCCGCGCCCTCGGCGAAGCCCGCCGCCCGGGTGGTGCAGGCGGTGGAGGCGGCCTCGCCCGGCCACGGCGCGACGATCGTGGCGATTCCCGACGGCGAGGCGATCGTGCAGCGCCTGCCGGAATTGCAGGCCGTGACCATCGCGGCCGGCACCTTCGGGGGCCGCCCGAAGCGCCCGGACGACGAGGTGAAGACCGTCGGCGCCTCCTACCGGCTGATGGCCCGCGCCTCGTTGAGCCGCGACACCGCCGCGAGCGTGACCCAGCACCTGTTCGAATTACGCTCCCGCCTCGCCGCGATGGTGCCGACCGCCAACCTGATGAAGGCGCCCGACTTCGACAGCGCCGCCGAGGCGACCAGCGCCCGCCTGCCGATCCATCCCGGCGCGGTCGACTATTACGAGCGCGAGCAGCAGACCTTCCTGCAGCGCTACGAGGACTGGGTCTACCTGGTGGCGTTCTTCGGCGGCGGCCTCGGCTCGGCGGTGGCCTGGATCGGCCAGCGCCTCGCCCGCGAGCAGCGCGCCCGCATCGACGCCGTCCTCGACCGGCTGCTCGGCATCCTGATCGAGGCGAGGGCGACGCAGGACCCGGCCGCCCTCGAGGCCCTGGCGATCGAGATCGACGGCCTCGTCATCGACGTGGTGCGCCACGCCCGCGAGCACTCCACCGACATCCGCACGATGAGCGCGCTGATCCTGGCGGTCGATGCGGCGCGCGCCGCGGTGGCGGATTGCCGGCGGGATGGGGTCCCGGTGCGGGAGCGGGCGGGCCGGGTGCTGTCGCTGCATTCGATGGGGGGCGGAGTGTAGGGACGCTCTGGATTTTTGTGCGCCTCAGGCGTATGAAACCGTTTGGAGTTCGACTGGCATCCTGCGAAATCGGATTGGAACTTCGAAGCGCGCGGCTTCGGCTTCGATTATGCCGCCCAGGTGTTCTTCGGTCACATCGTGACGCGCATCGACGATCGGCGAGATTGCGGCGAAGTCCGACTCAACGCGATCGGCGAGATTGACGGCGTCATCTACAATGTCACTTACACGGAGCGTGGACGCGTCTGCTGGATCATCTCAGCGCGCCGTGCCAACAGGAAGGAGTGCGAGCTATGGCTCGCATCTCTCTCGACCAATTGAGGGCCAACCGCCCGACTGCCAATCGAACTAAAATCGACGCGACCACGGAGGAGGACATCCGCCGCCACATGGTCGAGGACGGTGAGGATCCCGATGCCGAACCGGTGGGCTATCGATTGGTCCTGTCCGTGACCGCCCTTCGCGAACGCCTCGGGATGACGCAGATCGCCTTCGCGAAGGCTATCGGTGTCCCAGTCGCCACGGTCCGCAATTGGGAACAGGGGCGCAAGCAGCCGGATCCGGCGGCCCGCTCGCTGCTGACGATCGTCGCCGCGGAACCGGAAGCGGCCTTCCGGGCCCTCGGCGTCGTTCGGTAGAGGCTGGCCCGCGTCAGGTGATCAGGTGGTCCCGCCGCCGCAGCGACGGGAACAACCGCCCCCACAGAGCCGCCACCGCCACCGTCGCAACCCCGCCGACCACGACCGCCGGCACCGCCCCGATCAGCGCCGCCAGCGTCCCGGATTCGAACTCGCCGAGCTCGTTCGAGGCGCCGATGAACACGGTGTTGACCGCCGCGACCCGGCCGCGCATCGCGTCCGGGGTCTCGCCCTGGACCAGGCTCTGGCGGACGTAGACGCTGACCATGTCGGCCGCCCCCGTCACGAACAGGCAGGCCATCGACAGCGGCAGCGAGGTCGAGAGGCCGAAGCCGATCGTGGCGAGGCCGAACACGCCGACCGCGATCAGGAGGCGCGGACCGACCCCGCGGGTGAGCGGGCGGTGGGCCAGCAGGATCGCGGTCGCGACCGAGCCGAGCGCCGGCATGCTGCGCAGGAGCCCGAGGCCGAGGGGCCCGACGAACAGCACCTCCTGGGCGAAGATCGGCAGGAGCGCGGTGGCGCCGCCGAGCAGCACCGCCACGAGGTCGAGGGTGATGGCGCCGAGCACCACCGGCTGCGAGCGGATGTAGGTCAGGCCGGCGAGCAGGGTGGCCCAGGTCACGGCGGGCCGGTGCGTGACGGCGGCCGGCGGCGGCCGGATGCCCATGATGCTGAACGCCGCGAAGGCGAAGCAGGCGGCGGCGAGGCCGAACACCACCGCTGGCCCCAGCGCGTAGAGCAGGCCGCCGAGCGCGGGCCCGGTCACCGACGCGCTCTGCCATAGCGACGAGTTGAGCGCGATGGCGCTGCCGAATTGCTCGCGCGGCACCAGGGTCGGCAGGAGCGCCTGGCTCGCCGGATTGGCGAAGGCGCGGGCGGTGCCGACCAGCACCATCAGGGCGTAGACCGGCCAGACCGGGGTGGCGTGGGACGCCGCCAGCCCCATCAGGCCGAGGCCGGCGAGCGCCAGGAGACCGTAGGAGATCGCCGCGACCCGGCGCCGGTCGAAGGTGTCGGCGACGTGGCCGGTGACCAGGGCGCCGAGCATCGCGGGGGCGAAGCTCGCGAGGCCGACGAGGCCGAGCGCGAGCGCGCTGCGGGTCAAGTCGTAGACGAACCAGCCCACCGCGACCGCCTGCATCTGGTAGGCGAGGCCGGTAAGGAAGCGGGCGCTGCCGAAGAGCCGGAAGTCGCGGTTGCGAAAGAGCGTCCAGCCGGACGGCGCGGGGGAGAGCATGTCGGTTCCGTACCCCGCCCGGGCGGCGGAGATTCGAGGTCGGCTTGGAGCCCGCCCCTGGGCGGGCTTCCAGGAAGATCCGGCCCGCCCCTGGGCGGGCTTTCGGGGAGGATCAGGCGAGGGCCTTGCGCGTCAGGACGGACAGGCCGAAGGCCAGGGCCGAGACGGCGACGGAGATCGCGATGTAGAGCGTGCGCCGCGGCTGCTGGGCCGATTCCGCCCGTACCGGCTCGACGATCATGCTGAAGAACTCGATCTGCCGGTCGGCGATCATCCGCGAGCGCTCCCGCGCGGCGATCGTCGCCGCGTAGTACTTCTCGGCCGACTTTCGCTCGGCGTCGAGCTCCTCGAACTTGGTCAGCGTGGCCGAGAGCACCCGCCGCTGCTCGGGATCCTGGTTGGCCGCCTCGCGCTCGATGCGGGCGATGGTCTCGTCGAGTTGGGCGATCTGCGCCTTGAGGTCCTGGATGCTGCGGCTGTCGTCGCGCAGGTCGCGCTGCAGCAGGCTGAGCTTGACTGCGAGGCCGATGCGCTGGGAGCGTATCTCGGCGATCATCTTCAGGTTGGTGTCGTTGGACTTGACGGCGTCGAGCACGCCGTCCCGGTTGCGCAGGTCGCGCACCGCGAGGTGGAGCTTGGTCAGCCGCGCTTCCGCGCGCTTCATCTCGCGCTCGCTCTCCGCCAGGGCGTCGTTGCGGGCCCGCTCGGTGAGCTGGTTGACCAGCCGCTCGCTCTCGGCCAGCACGGCGCGGCTCAGGGTCAGGGAATCGTCCGGGTCGAAGGCGTTGATCGCGACCTCGATCAGGCCGGACGTTTCGACGCTGACCTTCACCCGATCACCCCAGTAACGGGTAAGCTTCTCGATCGGCTTCTCGGGATCGAAGCGGGAATAGTGATCGATGTCGTCGCGGGAGAACATCTTGCGCAGCGGCAGGGCGCGCTCGAGCGTCTCGACCATCGTCCGGCTCTTGATGTACTCGCCGACGATCATCGAATCCTGGGCGATCATCTGGGATGGGATGCTTGAGGTGGTGCCGACCGAGTCCGGCGTCGCCTTCTCGGCGCCCCCGATCGCCGGCCGCAGGGCGAAGCGCGCCTCGGTCACGTAGCGGTCCGAGAGGTAGAGCCCGAAGAACACGGCGCTGCCCAAGGACGGGAGCACGAACAGGAACAGGCAGAGCAGCGGGGTGACGATGTCCCGGCGCCGTTGCGCCCGGATCGTCCGGATCGTCGACTTGTTCGGGTTCGAGAACCGCGACACCCGGGCCGCCTGCCGCAGAGCCTCGCCGATCATCCGGGAGCGGTCGGCGGGGCTGAGCGCCTTGCCTTCCGGATTGCGGGCGTCGATCGTCATGGCGGGGGGTTCCGGCTGCGGGCAGGGCCGGGGCGCGCGAGGCACCGGCCGGCCGGGAAGACGGGGAGGGCGTGGGAGGGAAGGGCGACGGGAGGCGTCGCGCTCACTGGTTCAGGCGCTGGTAGACTTCGATCGCGTCGTTCACGTCGGGATAGATCACGGCGCGGCCGTTCGCCAGCACGATCCCCTGCTGGGCGTAGTCCCGGATCGTGTCCATCGAGTGCGAGCACATGATGATGTCGGCATTCTTCCGCCGGTGGCTCCACACCTCCTCGCAGCGCTTGGCGAAGCGCGCGTCGCCGACGCCGGTGATCTCGTCGACGATGTAGCAGTCGAACGGGATCGCCATGCTCATGCCGAAGGCGAGGCGCGCGCCCATGCCCGAGGAATAGTTGCGGATCGGCACGTTGATGTAGTCGCCGAGCTCGGCGAAGTCCTCCACGAAGGCCAGCACCCGGCGCGGATCCTCGCCGTGGATGCGGGCGACGAAGATCACGTTCTCGCGCCCGGTCATCAACGGATGGAAGCCGCCGCCGAAGCCGAGCGGCCAGGAGATCCGGGTGGTGCGGATCACCCGGCCCTTCGTCGGCATCTCGCAGCCGGCGATCAGCCGCAAGGTCGTCGACTTGCCGGCACCGTTGATGCCGAGGATGCCGTAGCTCACCCCGGGCTTCAGGGTCAGCGACGCCTGGTCGAGGATGGTACGGCGGTACCCGTCCGTCTTGTAGATCTTGGTGACGTTGTCGAGGCGGATCATCGGCGGATAAGGACACGCTCGAGAGGGGTGCGGCCGCCTTCGGGGGCGCGCGACGGGCTGGCCCCGGGGGGCCCACCGATCATGCGCCGAGCCGGCATCCGCACGGTTAACGAGGCCGGTCGCGACGGCCGGCAGGCTCGGACGTAGCCGCAGAAAGCGGCGAATCTGAGAAGCCCCCCCCGCCGGGCCGCACCCGGCCCCACCGACGATCCCGTACCAGTTTCAAGTTATTATAAAGAAGAAGCGTGATGCGGCGCTATGAGCAGGCGGGCTTTTGGATTAAACACCGGCCTTCCTCGTGCCATTTCCGGAAAGACGCCCGTGCTGATTGCGTTCCTGATCATGCTGCGCGAAGGGATCGAAGCGGCCCTGATCGTCGGCATCATCGCCGGCTACCTCGCGCAGACCGGGCGGCGGGCCTGGATGCCGGCCGTGTGGGGCGGCGTCGTGCTGGCCGTCCTGCTCTGCCTCGGCTTGGGCCTCGGCCTGCAGGCGATCGGCGCCGAGTTCCCGCAGAAGCAGCAGGAGCTGGCGGAAGGGCTGATCGCGCTGCTCGCCGCCTTCATGCTGTGCACGATGGTGTTCTGGATGCGCAGGGCCGCCCGCTCGGTGCGGGCCGAGCTGCACGGCGCCGTGGAGGACGCGCTGAGCCGTCACGGCAAAGCGAGGGGAGGCTTCGCCCTCGCGGTGATGGCGTTCCTGGCGGTCGGCCGCGAGGGGCTCGAATCGGTGTTCTTCCTCCTCGCCACGGTGCAGCAGGATGTCGGCTGGGGCGTGCCGGTGGGGGCGGTCCTCGGCGTCGCCCTCTCGGTGCTGGTTGGGATCGCGCTGGCCAAGGGCGCCGTGCGCCTCGAACTGCGCCGCTTCTTCCGCTGGACCGGGGTGTTCATCCTGTTCGTCGCCGCGGGCCTGCTCGCCGGCGCCCTGAAGGCCTTCCACGAGGCGGGCCTCTGGAATCACCTCCAGGCCACCGCCTTCGATCTCGGCCATGTCCTGCCCGCCGACACGGTGCTCGGCACCCTGCTCACCGGCATCTTCGGCTACCAGGAGGCGCCGGCCTGGGGCGAGGTGCTGGTCTATCTCGGCTTCCTGATCCCGGCCCTGTGGGCCTTCCTGGCCGGCGCCCGGCCGGCGCCCGCCGCGCAGCCCCGCCACGCCTGAGGACACCCGACGATGAAAGCCTCCCGGCCGGCCGCCCTCGCCCTTCTCCTCTCCTCCGTCGCCGTCTCGGCGCAAGTCCCCGAGCCCGTCGCCGTCACCGTGACCGACAAGGGCTGCGAGCCCGCCGCCCTCACGGTGCCGGCCGGCAAGTCGGTGTTCAAGATCAGCAACAAGAGCCGCCGGGTGCTGGAGTGGGAGATCCTCCAGGGCACGATGATCGTCGAGGAGCGGGAGAACATCATCCCGGGCTTCGTGCAGTCGCTCTCGGCGACGCTTCAGCCCGGATCCTACGCGATGACCTGCGGGCTCCTCAGCAACCCGAAGGGCACGCTCACGGTGACGGCCGCCGCGACCGCCGCCCCCGGCGCGCCCGACCCGATGGCCCTCGTCGGGCCGCTCGCCGCCTACAAGCTCTACGTGATGGGCGAGGTCGAGGCCTTCCACGCGCAGACCGCCGCCTTCGTCGCGGCGGTGAAGGCCGGGCGCGTCGCCGAAGCCAAGGCGCTCTATCCGGTGGCGCGCCGCCACTACGAGCGGATCGAGCCGGTGGCGTCCCTGTTCAACGACCTCGACAAGAGCATGGACGTGCGGGCCGACGACTTCGAGCGGAAGGACGCCGATCCCGGCTTCATCGGCTTCCACCGCCTCGAGAAGGGGCTGTGGGCCGACGCCAGCACGGAGGGACTGGGCCCCACCGCCGACCGGCTACTCGCCGACGCCACCGAGCTGAAGCGGCGCGTCGCCGACCTCACCATCCCGCCGGCCAGGATGGCGGGCGGGGCCGCCGGCCTGATCGAGGAGGTCGCGGCGACCAAGATCTCCGGCGAGGAGGACCGCTACAGCCGCACCGACCTGTGGGACTTCCACGCCAATGTCGAGGGCTCGCGCAAGATCTTCGACCTCCTGCGCCCCCTGGTGGCGCCCCGCGATCCCGACTTCGTCGCCCGTACCGAGAAGAATTTTTCGCGGGTCGACGCGCTGCTCGGGAAGTACCGGACCGAGGACGGGGGATTCGCGCCCTACGACTCCTTGAGCGACCGCGACCGCAACGCCCTCAAGGGCCCGATCACCGTGCTGGCAGAGGATCTCTCGACCCTGCGCGGCAAGCTCGGCCTGGACTGAACATTCGTCATGGCCTCCTGCCCGTTCTCCACCTCCCGCCGCGCCCTGCTGCGCGGGCTCGCCGCCGGCACCGGCGCCGGTACCCTGGCTCTGGCCGCGGCGCCCGTCCGCGCGACTGACGCGACGCCGTCGGCCGCCAGCGACGGCACCCTCGACCGCCAGCCGTTCCACGGCCCGCACCAGGCCGGCATCGTCACGCCCCAGCCGGCCGCCGCCCTCGTCGTCGCCCTCGACGTCCTGGCCGAGGACCGGGGCGAGCTCGCCAAGCTCTTCCGGATCCTGACCGAGCGCTTCGCCTTCCTGAGTGCCGGCGGGCCGGTGCCGCCCCTCGACCCGCGGCTGCCGCCGGCCGATTCCGGCATCCTCGGGCCGCAGGTGCTGCCCGACAACTTCACCGCGACGCTCGGCGTCGGCGCCAGCCTGTTCGACGACCGCTACGGCCTGGAGGGCGTGAAGCCGCGGCATCTGCGCCCCATGGATCGCTTCCCCAACGATTCCCTCGACGCCAAGCTCTGCCACGGCGACCTGCTGCTGCAATTCTGCGCCAACACCGCCGAAACCAACCTGCACGCCTTGCGCGACGTGATCCGCCACACGCCGGGCCTCGTGTCCTTGCGCTGGAAGCTCGAGGGCATGCTGCCACCCCATGTCGTCAAGCGACCGGGGAAGGACACGGTGCGCAACTTCCTCGGCTTCAAGGACGGGACCGCCAATCTCGACGCGAGCGACGACGCCCTGATGCGCCGCCAGGTCTGGGTGCCGGCCGGGGGCCCCGAGCCGGCCTGGGCGTCGGGCGGCTCCTACCAGGTGGTGCGGATCATCCGGAACTTCGTCGAGCGCTGGGACCGTACACCCTTGCGCGAGCAGGAGCGGATCTTCGGCCGCCACAAGGACAGCGGCGCGCCTTTGGGCGGGACCGACGAGCACGCCCTGCCTGACTACGCCTCGGACCCGGCGGGCGACCGCACGCCGATGGATGCGCATATCCGGCTCGCCAATCCGCGCACGCCCGAGACCGCCTCGAGCCTGATCCTGCGCCGGGGCTACAACTACTCGGCCGGCATCACCCCGTCGGGCCAGCTCGACATGGGCCTGCTCTTCGTCTGCTTCCAATCCGACCTCGAGGCCGGCTTCGTGGCGGTGCAGAACCGGCTCAACGGCGAGCCGCTGGAGGAGTACATCAAGCCGGTCGGCGGCGGATACTTCTACGCCCTGCCGGGCGTGCCGGAGCCGGGCGGGTTCTTGGGGCAGGGGCTGTTGCTTGGGGCGTGAGCGGGGTCCCGAGATCCGTATGGCTGTCTGGGAGAAGATGAGGCGCTGAGATTCCCCCTCTCCCCGACAGATCCCGGGCTTGCCCGGGATCTGCAAGCGAGGGACGAAGTCGGGCAAGCCCGACTTCTCGCGGGGAGAGGGCCGTGTCTCCGTTCAGGAGACACGGCAAGCGGAGGCGCAGCCGGAGCGAGGGTGAGGGGGAGGTGCCGGAGGGGCCTCACCCGGAAACACCCCCTCACCCTCGCCCTGCGGGCTTGCTGCGTTCCCTGAACGGGAGCACAGCCCTCTCCCCGCCCGCGGGGAGAGGGGAAGTCTGCGCCATTTCTTTTCTCCGGTCGGGCTCTGCGAATACCGGCGGGCCGCCGGACAGGCGCGCCCTCAGCGCATCGCCTCGCGCTGCGCCAGCGTCGTCGGCGCGCCCGACTTCTGGATCAGGCCGTCGATCTGGTCGCGCTGGCGGCGGAACTCGGCCAGGAGCCGGCCGTCGAGCTCGCGGCCGCGGGGCACGCGGATCTTCATCGGGTCGACGAAATGGCCGTTGATGATCACCTCGTAGTGCAGGTGCGCACCGGTCGAGAGGCCGGTGGAGCCGACATAGCCGATGATCTGGCCCTGGCGCGCCTTGGCGCCGGCGCTGACGCCGCGGCCGAACCGGGACATGTGGTTGTAGGTGGTGACGTAGCCGTTGGCGTGCTGGATCTCGACCCGGCGGCCGTAGCCCGAATCCCATTCCGCCTTGATCACCGTGCCGTTGCCGGCCGCGAAGATCGGGGTGCCGATGCGGATCGACCAGTCGACGCCGGTATGGAGCTTGGCGTAGCCGAGCACCGGATGGCGGCGATAGCCGAAGCCGGAGCTCATGTTGCCGTCGGCGACCGGCTTGCGCAGCAGGAATTTCTTCAGCGAGCGGCCGGCCTCGTCGAGGTAGTCGACGCTGCCGTCGTCGGGCGACTGGAAGCGGTAGATCCGTCGCGATTCACCGCCGAGGTTGAGCGCCGCGAACAGGATGTCGGGCCGCTCGGCCGAGCCGCCGGACTCCTCGTCGTAGGTGTAGAACAATTCGATGCCGTCGCCGGGGGCGACGCGGCGCTGGAAATCGACGTCGTAGCCGAAGATCCGCACCAGGTCCTCGACCGTCGAGCGCGGCAGGTCGTAGCGCGCCGCGGTCTCGTACAGGCTGGCATAGAGGCGCGCGCCGGTGCCCTCGTCGTCGTCGTCGGCCTCCGGCTTCGCGGCCGGCTTCTGGGCGACGCCCTCCGGCACCGGCGGGGCGACCGACACGAAGGCGCCGCGGTCGTTCATCGCGGCGATCGCCTCGACGCCGGATTCGCCGTACAGGATCACCCGGGTGAGCTGGCGCGGGTCGCCGGCCCGGGGCCCGGGACCGACCTGGAGCCGCATCTGCTGACCCTCGCCGACGGCGCCGGACCGGACCCGGGTGCCGAGCGCCGCCAGGATCGGGCGGATCTGCTCGTCGAGGCCGCCATTGGCCCGGAGCACGCCCTCCAGGGTCTCGCCGCGCTTGATCGCGACGTCGCGCTCCTCGACCAGCGGGGCGTCGCGCTCGCGCTCCATCTTGGCGAGGTCGGTGACGTTCTCGCGCATCACCCGGACCTCGATCGACTTGAACGGGCCGGACGAGCCGCCGAAATCCCCAGCCCCATCGAGACCCGGCAGGGCCGCCATGCTGCGCAGCGTGCGCGAGAGCATCAGCTGCGGGGCGATCGGGAGTGCGGCGCGCCGTCCGGCCTCGGCCGCGAGCCGCCGCTCCTCCTCGATCTGCGCCGCCACGTCCTCGTCGGAGAGGGCGGGGGCGCCCGCCGGCACCGCGAGATCGCCGAGATCGCGCTTGACCACCGACACCTCGGCATCCGGCGTCTCCGCGGGAGTTTGCGCCTCCGGGGCGCGGTCGGTGCCCGGATCGGTGAAGAACCGCATCGGGTCGAAGGAGGGGATGTCGGTCGCCGCCATCCCGGCAGTGGCCGAGAGCGCGGTGGCGATCCGCACGAACGGCCGGACCTTGATGATCTCGCGCTCGCCCGCCCTCAAGGTCACCGGAGCCTTGAAGCTCTGCTTGGCGAGCGCCACCATCGGGTTGCGCACCAGCCGGTCGCCCTTGCGGACGAGGTTGGTGCCGCCCTCGCTGGCGACCGGGCGGGGCGCCACGGTCACGGCCTGCGGCAGCTCCGCGAAAGTGAGCTCGCCCTGCAGCGACACCCAGATCGCCGAGCCGATCAGGCCGGCCCCGGTCATGCCGGTGAGGACGCAGGCGGTGAGCCAACGCAGGTTGACGTCGCGCCGGTCGGACCGCGGCGAGGCGGCGCCCGACAGGTCGAGCGGCGGCTCCCGGCCCGGATCGACGGACCGGCCGCGGGGCGCCTGCTGGGATCCGACCGGGTCGAGCCGCGCGCGCTTCACCGTCTCTCCTTCGTTCATCCGTTCTGACAAGCCGACGCGGCAGTGCCACGACGGCGAGGAGGACGCTTCGCTCCACGGCATCGCGACCATGCGTGGCTCACGCCGGGAAATCAACGGAGGGCGGGAGGCGCATCCCCAGCCGGCCGCGCGGTCCGCGCGCCGGATCCTCGAGGCTGTCTCTCCGGCGCCAGCATGTCAGGATTGAGGCGTCGGCCCCGCTCGGCGCGGCGCTCGATTTGCCGCATGGCCGGCGCCGGCGCCCGGACCACTTTCGGGCTTGCGCGAAAAACGTCGATCCCCGCCGCGTTTCCCGCATTGCGGCGGATTCCTCGGCGGCGCCTCATGCACTACGGTTTCCCACGCTACGGTTCGCTGCCCCTTTCCGGGAGTTCTCCATGATGCGTCGTCACGCCGGCCTCGCCGCCGCCCTGCTGCTCCTCTCCTCGCACGCCGCCTTCGCGCATCCGGGCCACGGCGAGGCCGCCGGGCTCGCGCAGGGCTTCGCCCACCCCTTGAGCGGGGCGGACCACCTGCTCGCCATGGTGGCGGTCGGCCTGCTGGCGGCGGCCCGGGGCGGACGGGCGCTCTGGGCGGTACCGCTGGCCTTCCTCGGCATGATGGCCGTCGGTGGAGCGCTCGGCGCTGCCGGAATCGCGCTGCCCTTCGTCGAGGTCGGGATCGGCCTGTCGGTGGTGGCGTTCGGCCTCGCGGCGGCTTTCGGTGCCGGCCTGCCGCTCGCCGCGGCGCTCGGCCTCGTCGGCGCCTTCGCGGTGTTCCACGGCCACGCCCACGGCGCCGAGATGCCCGAGACCGCCTCCGGCCTGACCTACGGGCTCGGCTTCCTGACGGCCAGCGCGCTGCTCCACCTCGCCGGCATCGGGCTCGGCCTCGCCGCCGGCCGCGCGGCGCAGGGTCGCGCGCTGCCCTTCGCCGGGGCCGCCGTGGCGGTGGCGGGCGTGGCGGTGCTGGCCGGCACCCTCTGACACGACAGCGACCGGGGCCGCGCGGCGGCTCCGGTCACCCCGGATTGACCGCCGTCGCGAGCCAGCAGGCGGCGCCGAGGCGCACCGGCCCCCGCGCCGGCATCGCCGCCCGCAGGGCCGTCAGGGCGCGCTCGCGCAGGAGCGGATCCTCGATCTCGCGCAGGAGCCCGGCGATGGGCCCGACGGTGGCGGAAAAGCGCGCGGCGTCCCCCGCATCGGCGCCGATCTCCAGGGGACGGTCGACGGGCGCGACCTCAGGCGCCGCGAAGCCGGCCTGGCCGAGGAGGGCGACCAGCGCCTCGCCATCGGCGAAGCGGAACGGACCCGGGCCGCCCGGGGGCGAGGGCGGCGGCTCGGGCACCACGCTCAGCACCGCGTCGCGGGGCACGCTCACCCACGGATTCTCGGCGAGCGCGCGCCAGCACAGGACCGCGAGCCGTCCCCCCGGCCGCAGGGCCCGCCGGATATTGGCGAAGGCCGCGCGCGACTCCTCGAAGAACATCACCCCGAAGCGCGACAGCGCGAGATCATGCTCCGGCGCGAAGGGATGGGTCTGGGCATCGGCTTCGATCCAGGCGATCGGCGCGCCGGAGGCCGGCCGGGCCCGGGCGCGGGCCAGCATCGGCCGGGACACGTCCACCGCCGTCACCGCGCCGCCGGACCCGGCGCGCGCGGCGGCCAGGAGGGCGGTCTCGCCGCAGCCGCAGCCGATATCGAGCACCCGCTCGCCGGGCCGCAGGCCGGCCCCGTCGAGGAGGGCGGCGGTCAGCGGCGCGAAGACCCGGTCGAGCTCCGCCTGCATGTCGGCCCAGCGCGTGCCGACATCGCCGTTCCAGTATTCCGTCTGGGTGATCGGCTCCGGCATCGGCTCACGCCCTCGTCCCGTGCTCCCGCCCCGAGGCTACAGCCTGCGCGAGACCCGGAACAAGAGGAACCTCAGGTCGACTTCCGCGGCCGTCCGCGCCGCGCGGGAGGCGCCCCGCCCGGGGCGCTCGTGTCGTCCTCGGCCCCGCGCAGGCGGCGCCGGCCGAGGCCGCTGTTCTTGGCCAGCTCCGAGCGCTGCGAGGCGTAGTTGGACGCGACCATCGGGTAATCGCGCGGCAACCCCCATTTCTCGCGGTACTGGTCCGGCGTGAGGCCGCGGCCGGCGAGGTGGCGCTTGAGCGTCTTGTAGGGTTTGCCGTCCTCCAGGCTGATGATGTGGTCCGGTGTCACGGTTCGGCGGATCGGGATCGGCGGCTCCGGCTTCGGCGGCTCGGGCGCGGGCGGCGCCATCAGCTGGGTCAGGGTCGAGTGGATGGCGCCGATCATCGGCGGCAACTCGTTCGGCGGCACTGCGTTGTTGGACACGTAAGCCGTGATGATCGCGGCGCAAAGATCGACGACCCGATCACCTGAGCCATTCTCCTCGACATTCATCGCCCCACCCCGTCTGCATTCGTGATGAAGAATGCATGATGACGCTCGAACGTCAAACAGACTGCGCGTCGACCGAGGTTAATCCTGTGGGCGTAACCAGTGTTCCTCAATCACTTGGGAGGAGGACAAACTAACTTATGTTTATGAGACGGGCTACGCTCTTCGATGTAGACGAACGCTGCGGCGGGGCCGGCGCGCGGCGATCGGACACGGCGCGCGGGCCGGCCAGCAGCGTCGCATCCGGCTGAAAATGACCGGGGGATAAGTCTTGCGGAGGATCCGCCCGACAGCGGACGCACGGTCGGAATGGCAGGACTCGAATGTCGCGCCCCGTCCCCCGCGCACCACCCGGTCGCGCTGCCGTCGGAGGGTGCGCCCGGTCTTCGGTTTCGCCGCATTGGCGTCGATGAACCGATCTCCCCTTCGTCATACGATCCCCGGACGATCCCTTCCGGAGATCGGATCACCAGCCCGCGCGGTGGAGCCTCCGGCTCCACACACCTGAGCGAGGCCGATCTCCGCATCGCGAAAGCGATTGCGTACCAATCGCCGAGCGATCATCCGGAAATCGCATGACAGGACCGGAAGGGCCGCGTTCGGACGGGTCGAGCGGACGAGCAGGCCTCGACGACGTGCTGGCGAAGCAGCGACCAACAGCGTAGCAAGATTGCCGTCTCCCAGTTCGAGCAGGCAGGCAATCGCGGCAACGGCATGGATAGGCGAGAAGGCAAAGCCGTCCGCTATACCTTCGGCGATTTCGTCTTGAGCCCGTCGGAGCAGCGGCTTTGGCGAGCCGACACGGTCGTACGTCTCGGGGGACGACCCATGGCGATCCTGACCGCGCTCGTCGAACGCGCAGGACAGGTCGTCAGCAAGGAGGATCTCAACAGGCGCGCGTGGCCACGGACGACGGTCGACGACTCGAATCTGAAGGTCAACGTCGCGGCGATCCGGCGCGCGCTCGCAGGGTTCGAGCCGGAGAAGCCCTTCATCGCGACGGTGAGCGGACACGGGTACCGCTTCGTCGCGCCCGTCGACGTCACGCCCTGGCCGGCCCCCGCGGCAGCCCGGCGCCACAACCTTCCGAGACCGGCGGACTTGCTTGGCCGGTCGGAGGATCTCGCGGAGATCTCGACGACGGTGATGCAGCGAAAGCTGGTCACGATCACCGGTCCCGGCGGCGTCGGCAAGACCAGCCTGGCCGTGGCTTCGGGGCACGCCGTCGTCGAGCGGTTCCGGGACGGGGTCTGGATGGTCGACCTATGCGTCGTCGACAGCGACCGGTACCTCGCGAGCGCCGTCGCCCAGGAGATGGGGATCGCCATCCATGCGGACGATCCTCAGGCCGCCCTGACGACGGCCCTCGCGGATCGGCAGTGCCTGCTCGTCCTCGATGGCTGCGAGAATTCCCTCGATCAGGCGGCCCGGCTGGCCACCCTGCTCACCGCCGCCGCGCCCGGAACCCACGTGCTGGCCACGAGCCGGGAGCCGCTCCGGATCGCGGACGAGGTCGTGTATCATCTCCGGCCCCTGGCGGTTCCGACGGCGGACGGGACGCCGACCGCGAGAGAGGTTCTGGCTGTCCCGGCCGTCGCGCTGTTCGTCGCGCGCGCGTCGGCCGCCGCTCCGGGCTTCGTCCTCCAGGACGACGACGCGCCGACGATCGTCGAGATCTGTCGTCGCCTCGACGGGCTGCCGCTGGCCCTGGAGCTCGCCGCGACGCGGGTCGGAGCGTTCGGACCCCGCAACCTCCTTCGCCTGCTGAACGAGCGCCTGGACCTCTTGGACGACGGCCGACGGGCGGGGCATCCCCGGCATCGCGGCCTGACCGCGACGCTGGACTGGAGCCACGGGCTGCTGTCAGCGGGGGAGCAGGCCCTGTTTCGACGCCTGGCGGTTTTCCACGGCGTCTTCTCCCTCGACGCGGCGCTCACGGTCGGCCGCTGTCCGGGCGGGGCCGAGGGCAGGTGCATCGGCCACCTGGCCGATCTCGTCGCCAAGTCGCTGGTCGCCGTCATCCCCGGGGGGGCGTCGCGGTACCACCTTCTCGACACGACGCGGGACTACGGATTGCGGCGCCTCGCCGAGAGCGGCGAGGGCGATGCGGTCCGTCGGCGGCACGCGGAACTCTGCCTCGCGCAATGCCGCCACGTCTCAGGCCGGGGAAGCGCGCAGCCGGCTTGCGACCCGCCCGAGGACCTCACCGCGCTCGTCCACAACCTCCGCGCCGCTCTCGACTGGTGCCTGACGGACCGGCGCGATCCCGCCCTCGGTCGAACGCTGGCCGCCGCGGCGCTCGCGGTGTGGGACACGCTCTCGCTGCTGCAGGAGCGGATCGAGACGAGCGAGCGGGCGCTGGCGACGGTCGCACCCGCCGATGGTCCGGAAGACCGGGACGAGATCGCGCTGCGGGCGTCGCTCGCCGCCGCCCTGCTGCAGGTCGAGGGTCCGACCGCGCGGATCGCGGAGCTGTGGCGCGGCGCGCTCGCCCGCGCCGAACGGCTGTCCGACCTGGACGGCCAGTTGCGGGCGCTCTGGGGCTTGTGCGATTTCGAGACCTGGATCGGCGATCACCGCGCCGCGTTCGCCCTGACGGAGCGCATCAGGATGCTGGCGAGCGCCAGCGGCGATCGCGCGGCCGGCGCGGCCGTCGACCGGCCCGCCGCCACCTCGCTCCGCTATCTCGGCCGTCTCGACGAGGCGCGCGACGCGGCGGAGCGCCTGCTGGCGCGTGCGGCGCGCCGTGACGGTCCCGGCCGGCGGCTGGAGGATCACGGCCTGGTCGCGGCGCGCGGCACGCTCGCGAACGTCCTGTGGCTTCAGGGCCGGCCAGTCCACGCCGTCGCGGCGGCGCGGCGCGCCCTCGCCGAGGCCGAAGCCGGCGGCCAGGCCTTCGCCCTCACGAACGCCCTGGCGCACACGGTGATCCCGATCGCGCTCCACGGCGGCGACCTCGACGAGGCCGAGCGCGGCCTCGCCCGGCTCAGCGACCACGTCGCGCATCACGCCATGCGGATCTGGCGGGTCATCGCCGACGGCCTCGAAGCGATCGTGAGCCTGCGCCGGGGCGATGCGGGCGGGCTGCACCGCCTCGAGGACGCCCTCGTCGAGATGGGGGAGATCGGCTTCCGGATGCGGCGCCCGGCCTATCTGGGGTCGTTGGCCAGCGGCCTCGCGGCCCATGGCCGCCCTCAGGACGCGTTGGCTCGCATCGATGCCGCGCTCGCCGCCTCCGAGCATGGCGGCGAAGTCTGGTGCCGGCCGGAACTGCTCCGCATCCGAGGCGAGATCCTTCTCGCCTCCGCGGGCAACGCCGGCGAACCGGACGCGGCGCGGCACTTCCGGCAGGCGATCGATCTGGCCGACGGGCAGGGAGCGGCGATGTGGCGCCTGCGCGCCGCGACGAGTCTCGCCGCGCTGGATGACCGGTATGGCGGCCGGGCCGCCCTCACGGTATCCCTCGAGGGCTTCGACCGGGCGCTCGACACCCCCGATCTCAGGGCCGCGCGAGCCCGCCTCGCCGCCGGAGCGGGACTTGTCGAAGCGGGCCGGCCGGTCTCCCTGGCCTGACGCCGCCTCTCGATCACGCGACGGCCGCGCGGTCCAGGGTCGGATAGTCGGTGTAGCCCTCGGCTCCGCCGCCGTAGAACGTCGCCGGGTCGGCCTCCGCCAGGGGGGCCTCGCGGCGCAGCCGCTCGACCAGGTCGGGATTGCCGATGAACGGACGGCCGAAGGCGATCATGTCGGCGTAGCCGGAGGCGACCGCCTCGACCGCGAGGTGCCGGTCGTAGCCGTTATTGGCGATGTAGGCCCCGCCGAACGCGGCGTGCAGCGCCTTGTAGTCGAAGGCGGAGGATCCGTTCGGCCCGCGGGTCTGCCCCTCGACGCAGTGGAGATAGGCCAGCCCGAGCTCTCCCAGCCGCCGGGCGAGATGGCCGTAGGTCGCCTGCGGGTCGCTGTCGAGCGGGGTGTCGCCGACGGCCCGCGTCATCGGCGAGAGCCGCAGGCCGACGCGGTCGGCGCTCCAGATCTCCGCCACCGCCGAGACGACCTCGATGGGAAGCCGCGTGCGGTTCTCGATCGCGCCGCCGTAGCGGTCCGTCCTCCGGTTGGTACTGTCGCGGATGAACTGGTCGAGCAGGTAGCAGTTCGCGGAATGCACCTCGACCCCGTCGAAGCCCGCCTGCTTCGCCAGGGACGCGGCGCGCCGGTAATCGTCGATCACGCCCGGGATCTCGTCGGTCCGCAGCGCGCGCGGCATCGAGGGAGGCGCCTGCGTGCGGCTCTCGAGGAAGACGAGTTCGCCGGCCTGGATGGCCGAGGCCGAGACGGGCGCCTCGCCGTTCTCCTGAAGGCTGACATGCGACATCCGCCCGACATGCCAGAGCTGGCAGACGATCCGCCCGCCGGCCTCGTGCACGGCCGCGGTCACGCGCGACCACGCCTCGGCCTGCGCCTCCGTGTAGATCCCCGGCGTGAAGGCGTAGCCCCGGCCTTGCCGCGAGATGTTGGTCGCCTCGGTGATGATGAGGCCGGCCGAGGCGCGCTGCCGGTAATACGAGACGGCGAGAGCCGAATGGACGCCCTCCATGTCGGCGCGCGAGCGCGTCAACGGGGCCATCGCGATACGATTGGCGACGTCGATGGCTCCGATCTTGGTCGGCGAGAACAGGTTACGATCTGCGAATGTCGGCATGCGCGAGTTATCTCCTGACCTGACGAACTGTTCGATTGATCAAATCAACCAATTCTGTACATGGACCGCCAACTCTCCACGTCATTCCGGGGCTCGGCGAAGTCGAGAACCCGGGATCCATAACCACCGGCGTTTCGGGAAGAAGCGGAAGGCTTTTCGCCAGGCCTTGCACCGTCGGCGGTTATGGATCCCGGGTTCCGCTGCGCGGACCCGGGATGACGCGGAGGGTGTCTAGGCTGTCGCACAGGTTCAACAGGGTCTCACTCGGCCCGGGCGGCCGTGCCGCTCCGGTTGGCGTACATCAGCTCCGTCGAGTGGGAGTAGATCTCGATCAGGTTGCCCCAGGGATCCTCGCAATAGACGGCCTTGAACGGCTCGCCCTCGAACAGCGTCCAGACCTTGGAGCGCTGCTTGCCGCCCATCTCGGCGATCCGCCGCGCCAGGCCCTCGACGTCCGGGTCGACGAGGCAGAAGTGGAAGACGCCGGTCTTCCAGTAGCGGAAGTTGTCGTCCGAGGCCTCCGACCTCGGCGTGACGAACTCGAACAGTTCGATCCCGACGCCGTTCGCGGTGGCGAGGTGGGACACGTATCCCTCCTCGAAGCGGTCGCCGAAGATCCCCTTGAACACCTCGCCGATATGCGAGCCGTCGTGCCGGACGTGGAGGGGGCCGATGATGTGACGGCAGGCGAAGGCCTTGGTGTACCACGCCGTCGCTGCCTCGATGTCGGTGACGGTCAGGCCGACATGCGTCACCGGAACGGGATGATAGGACATCGCTCTCTCCGAGGTTGGAAACACCGGGGGATGAGGTGTCAGGCGGCCCGCGGCAGCCGCTCCAGCAGCTTGTCGAGCGTGACGGGGTAGTCGCGCACGCGGATGCCGGTCGCGTTGTAGACGGCGTTCGCCACCGCCGCGGCCGCCCCGCACAGGCCGATCTCGCCGATACCCTTGGCCTTCATCGGCGACGAGACCGGGTCGGGATGGTCGAGGAAGACGACGTCGAGATGCGGGATGTCGGCGTGGACCGGCACCTCGTAGCCGCCGAGGTCGTGGTTGATGAAGAAGCCGTGGCGGGTGTCGACGACGAGCGCCTCCATCAACGCCGATCCGACCCCCATCGTCATGGCGCCGATCACCTGGCTCCGCGCCGTGAGCGGGTTGAGCACCCGGCCGGCATCGATGACCGCGAGCATGCGGCGGAGGCGGATCTCCCCGGTGAACCGGTTGACGGCGACTTCGGCGAATTGCGCCCCGAAGGTGGCCTGGACGAAGTCCTTGTCGAGGTCGCCGTAGGTGATCCTCTCCTCCGCGGCCAGCGGCCCGGCCTTCACGGCGTCGAGGAGGAGCACGCTCCGCCCGCCCGCCGTGACCATGCCATCGGCGAACGCCACATCTTCCGCGTTGAAGCCGAGCCGCGCCGCGACGCTCGCCCTCAGCGCCGTGCAGGCGGCGTAGAGCCCGGAGGTCGCATTGTTCGCGCCGAACTGCCCGCCGGAGCCGGCGGCTTCGGGATAGTCCGAGTCGCCGAGCCGGACCGTCACGGCCTCGACCGGCAGGCCCATCATCTCGGCAGCCGTCTGGGCGAGGATGGTGTAGCTGCCGGTCCCGATATCGGTCATGTCGGTCTCGACCGTCAGCCGGCCATCCTGTTCGAGCCGGATGCGGGCACCGGACGGCATCAGGAGGTTCTGGCGAAAGCCCGCCGCCATGCCCATGCCGAGAAGCCAGCGACCGTCCCTCACGGAACCGGGCACCGGGTTGCGGCGGGCCCAGCCGAAGTGTTTCGCACCGACCGTGAGGCACTCGATCAGGTGGCGCTCCGAGAAGGACCGCTGCGGCTTGCGCGGATCGACCTGCGTGTCGTTCAAGATCCGGAATTCGACGGGGTCGAGACCGAGCTTCTCGGCCATCTCGTCCATCGCGATCTCGAGCGCCATCAGGCCGGGCGCCTCCCCGGGCGCCCGCATGTCGTTGCCCTCGGCGAGGTCGAGGGTCGCGAGCCTCATGGACAGGTCGCGGTTCGGAGAAGCGTAGATCAGCCGCGTCGGCGCGATCGCCGCCTCCGCGAAGGCGCCGGACAGGTTGCCGTTGAGGCTGTGGTGGCCGATCGCCGTGAGCTGCCCGTCGCGGGTCGCACCGAGGCGGATGCGCTGGATGGTGCCGGCGCGGCGCGTGCCGTTATTGGCGATCAGCGGGCGCGGCAAGGCGACCTTGCACGGGCGTCCGACCGCCTTGGCGCCAAGCGCCGCGAGGAGCGCGTCGCTGCGCATGATGAGCTTCGATCCGAACCCCCCGCCGATGAACGGCGCGTCCAGCCGGAGATCCTCCTTGGCGAGGCCGAGCGCCTGCGCGAGGCTGTTGCGGTGCCAGGAGACGACCTGGGCCGAGGTCCAGACCGTCAGCTTGCCGTCGCGCCACGCGGCCGTGGTGGCATGCGGCTCCATCATCGCGTGGGTCTGGTCGGGGGTGGTATAGGTCTCGTCCAGGGTCACGGGCGCGGCGGCGAGCGCCGCCTCGATGTCGCCGATCCGGTCGACCAGGGGGTAATCCGGGGCGTCGCGATCCGCGACCGGCTCCGCCTTGGATTCCTCCGCCGCCAGGTCGCAGCGCGCCGGCTCGGACGCGTAGTCGATGCGAAGGAGGTGGGCCGCCGCGCGCGCCTCCTCGAAGGTGTTCGCCACGACCAGCGCGACGGATTGATGATAGTGGCGCACCTCGGCCCCGCCGAACAGGGGGAGGGTCGTCCGGAACCCCGGCGGGGCGGCCTCGTGCTCCAGCGTCGTCAGGATCGCGAGGACGCCCGAGGCCGCGCGCGCGGCCTCGGTGTCGATCCGCGTCACCCGTCCGCGGGCGATCGTGGCGCCGACGATCCAGCCATAGGTGGGATCGGCCACCGCATCGTGCCGCTCGTAGGCGTAAGGCGCCGTCCCGGTGACCTTGAGGGCGCCGTCGACGCGCCGGTGCGGCTGCCCGACGATTCTCTTCTGGTCGATGGGGTTCTGCCCGGCAGGGGTATCGAAGTGCATGTCACGCCCTCCCTTCGCTCAGCGCCAGCGCGAGCGCGCGCTCGGCGAGCGGGATCTTGAAGGCGTTCTCAGGCGTCGGCGTCGCGCCCTGGAAGGCGGCCGTCGCGACGGCGGCCGGACCGTCCGGCAGGCGCGCCTC
Organism: Methylobacterium sp. EM32; assembly: GCF_040593685.1. Classification (NCBI taxonomy): domain Bacteria; kingdom Pseudomonadati; phylum Pseudomonadota; class Alphaproteobacteria; order Hyphomicrobiales; family Methylobacteriaceae; genus Methylobacterium; species Methylobacterium sp. EM32. The sequence continues at coordinate 72,679 of NZ_JBEXZS010000264.1, forward strand.
CGCTTCCTCGACCCGCCAGGGTCGCGGGGCGACGCCCCCGAACGCGACCCGCCCGGTCCCGTCCTTCTGCAGGACGACGGCGACCGACACGAGCGCGAAGGCGTAGGAGGCCCGGTCGCGGACCTTGTGATAATGGTGCGTCCCGCCCGGCGGAGGCGGGAGCGTGACGGCGGTGACGAGCTCGCCCGGTTCGAGCGGGTGCTCGATCTCCGGCCGGTCGCCCGGCAGCCGATGAAAATCGCCGATCGCGATCCGGCGCTGCGACCCGTCCGGCCGGACGGTCTCAACCGCGGCGTCGAGGACCCGCAGGCCGACGGCCATGTCGCCCGGGTTCTGGGCGATGCAATGGGGGCTCGTGCCGACGACGGCGAGCGCGCGGGTGACGCCCCCGAGGGCCGAGCAGCCCGACCCCGGCCGGCGCTTGTTGCACGGCAGGTTCGTCTCGTAGAAATACGGGCAGCGGTTGCGCTGCAGGAGATTGCCGGCGGTCGTCGCCTTGTTGCGCAGCTGCCCGGTGGCACCGGCCACGATCGCCCGCGCAAGGATTCCGTAATCGCGCTTCACCCGCGGATGGGCGGCGACCTCGGTGTTGGTGGCGAGCGCACCGATGCGCAGGCCGCCATCCGGCAGGTCCTCGATCGCCCGCAGCGGCAGGTGCCGGATGTCGACGAGGTGGGCCGGCGTCTCGATCTGGAACTTCATCAGGTCGAGCAGGTTCGTACCGCCCGCGATGAACCGGGCGCCCGGCCGGGTGGCGACGGCCGCCACGGCCGCTTCGAGGCTCGCGGCGCGCTCAAAGGTGAAGGGCTGCATCAGGGCCTCCCCGCCGAGTGGACTGCGGCAACCTCGGCCACGGCCTCGGCGATGTTGGAATAGGCGCCGCAGCGGCAGATGTTGCCGCTCATGCGCTCGCGCAGCTCGCTGTTGCTCAAGCTCATCGGCGCGGTGAGGTCGCCGGTGGCGTGGCTCGGCACGCCCGCCGCGATCTCGGCGAGGACGGCCACCGCCGAGCAGATCTGGCCCGGCGTGCAGTAGCCGCACTGGAAGGCGTCGTGCGCGAGGAAGGCCGCCTGCATCGGATGCAACCGGTCCGGCCGGCTGAAACCCTCGATCGTCGTCACCTCGTCCCCGTCATGCATGGCCACGAGGCTGAGGCAGGCATTGATGCGGATTCCGTTCACCAGCACCGTGCAGGCACCGCAATGGCCGTGGTCGCAGCCCTTCTTGGTGCCCGTGAGGTGCAGGTGCTCGCGGAGCGCATCGAGCAGCGTCACGCGGGTATCGAGGTCGAGATGCCGACGCTCGCCGTTGACGGTGAGAGAGAGGGGCGCCGACCCGGATGGACCGGCCGCCTGTCCGCCGGCCGCCGGCGGCAGACCCGCTGCCGCGACACCGACCTCTCGTCGGCTGATCTCGTGTGATAGGGGAAGACTCATCGAAGATCCCTTCCTCATCGATCGACGCGGGCGCGATGGCCGAGCCGCACGGCTGAATGGGTAGAATCCGGGCTCGGCCCCTCTCACGAATTCGAGGGCTCGCATACGCGCTTCGCCATGATCGTCACGCCGCCGGAGTAAGCTCCGGAGCCTCGGCGCACCAAGCCTAAGCTTGTGGATCGTGCGCCTTGCCGTCACTTACATATGCGAAGACTTTTCAGACGACGACAAATCCGTCCAACCGACCGGCCTGGATGAGGTCAGTCGGGTTCTCGGGGGCAGCTCGGACGAGCCTGGCCTGCTCTCGGCTTCCGGCCCGCTGTCAGCCCCGGCTCGTCGCCTTTCGGCGCGCCGCGGCGGCATCCGCGAACGTCTTCTTCACGGGGCCGAGCACCTGGACGAATTCGAGCTGTTCGCCCTCGGGCCCCTTGCAATAGATGATCGACCAGCCGTTCGACGGACCCTCTTGGATCTTGATCGTGTTGGTGTTCATCGGCGCCGCGCGGCGCTCCTCCTCGGAATGCACGGCAACGGTGCGGTTCGCCCTGACCTGATTCATGCCGCGGCGTGCGCACTCGGTTTCCAGATCGGCGATGAACGTGTCGAAGTTCACGTCGTCGCGGACGTAGAAGCAGATGTGCATCGATCGTGGGAAAGCCGGGCTCATGTGGTCGCGCGGCTCGGCCCAGCTGTCGCCGCCGCCCATCGGCTGTGCGGCGTCGCGATACTGCAGGAGTTCGATGACGACGTTCTCGAACTGGACGAAGCGGACATCGAGCCGCTGAGAGCCGCCCTTCAGGTCCGGGACGCCGATGGTGCGCGGATCGACGCGGCGCTCGCGGGCGACGATCTCCTGGTCGGCCATCAGCGTGAAATGAACCGGCTCCCCCTTGAAGTCGCCGTCCCGCATGATCTCGGTCCCGCCGAGAACCTCGGTGTAGAAGGCGAAAGCCCGGTCCATGTTCTGAACCGTGACGCCGAAATGCTGGACGCCTTGCAGGCGCGCGCCGAGCGGACCGTCGTCACGCCCGCCTGGCCGCGCGGTCTGTGCGGAGGTTGCGGTCGCTCCGAGAAGACCGGCCGCGGCAGCGGCGCCGGCAACCTGGAGAATCTCACGGCGATGGTGTCCGTCCTGCTCGTCGTTGCTCTCTTGGCTCATCACGATACACCGGCTTGAGGCTCTTACACGGAGAAATACTCGCGTCGCGAGATTTACGCCGGTAAAAAAAGGTTAAAATCGATAGAGCGCCGTTCGCCTTCGGTCCGAACCGCGAATGACCGAGGCTGGCCCGGCGACGTGCTCCATTGCAGGTACAGGCGGCGAAACGCGCCCGGGCGATCAACCGGTTCACGATCTGACCCGATGTGAGTGGGTCGGACGTCGCGCAGGTAGAGCGGGCGGGCGGGGCACTGAGCCCCGATCCCTTGATTGTTTTGACGCCGCACAGAAGGCATCGCGGATGCGATCTCGCGCTGATCCGTCCCTGAATAAAACCCGGGAAATGGCTGCGACCGTCCCAGGCCTCTCCGGCTACGCCAGCTGGCCCGGGTCGCACCGGCAGATCAAGATTGTTATCCTAAGTTTAAGTTGATTATAGCTGAATATATTCCATCAATTTTCTGCGTAACCATGCTATTCGCATAAACAAAACATTATATACATCGTTAAAATCATACTCAACTAGATAATCACTAAATAGTTTATAGCTCTACATATATGTATTGTTAGATCTAATAAATATTTTTACTCGGCTTAAATTTTGATCAATACTTGCGTAGCATTTTTTACGCCTCAACAAAGGTTGAGAATAGATATATTAAAGGTAGAAGAAATGCCAAATTGCATTCAAATCTCCAGCGCAAATGGATATGCGACGCTTGATCAAGCGGTTATTCACAATAACGTAACCATTGAATTTCATTTTCGTACGACAAATGTTGCAAAACAGAATATATTCAATTTGGTCCAGTACGACGGCCTTATTCCGACGGCGCAATTTTGGATATTCATAGATGAAAATAATACCGTTGGAATGAGCTATCATACGAGGGTTAGCAAAACCATCGTAACCTTATCGTGCACCTTCGATACGAATATCTTTGATGGAAATTGGCATCAAGCCTCCGTTCGGATGACGTCGACAAAGCAATCGAACGTCGTTGCTATTTATCTAGATGGCATGCTTACCAATGTTGAAGGGCAACCACAGCAACAAATTGTACCGACAAACTTCAATTTCACGGGAATGATTAATATAGGTCATAATGCGGTCATCAGCTTGCTTTCACCGGCCCCCTTCTTAGGAGATGTGACAGAGATCAGATTATGGGGTGACTCTGGATCGTTTCTGCCACGGCCGTCCAATCCCCTCTCACCCGGGACCTCTGGACTTGATAACTATTGGCCATTTTGGACAAATTATGAAAAGGGGACAAATCTCGATGTCTGCGCGGCAACCGGTGCAGCTCCAGCGACTTTTAGCAATTGTTCTTTAGGTTTTGTCTCTCCCCTCATTTATGACCCGTGGAACGACGCCATCCTCAACGCACAAACGCAGTCGTTTCCTCCTTTCACGGATGGGCAGCAGAGCGCAGCAGCCCAGGATATCATCGCCCAATTGGTTACAATGCGTGATCTCGAGGTAAAATCCCCTTCTGTCGCAGCCTTGCGCGCGCTATATACAAATCCTGTCGTCATTGTGCCGTCCGCCATACCGGTCGGCCTGTCGATGGTGACACCGAGTAAATCTGATGCCGATTATAAGGCGGATTTTGAATTTGTCCGACATCAGCTCTTAAACGAAGTCGGCACAGTTCAGATGATTTATCAATTTCAGCAACAGGTGACAAATTTCACAAGTGTCTATTATAATTATATGAATTCAGCGTTCAATGCGATCGTCGTGGCGGATTTTACGCCCGTCGATATAACAATGAATGTTGATATCAGCCAAGGTCTCGCTGTTGCAGAAGCGTTATTAGAGCTATTAATGTCCGCAGCGCCGACAGAAAGGAAAGGCCGTGCCGTTGAATTATCAGACGAATCGATTGCGTCGGGTATATCACTTGTTTGCTCCCTAATAGATTTTTTGACGGTCGGCGATCAAGTGCAATCTCAACCGAATACCGTACTCAGCACAACGCTGGAAAATATTAATTCGGAAATTATCGCAGAATTCACCAGACGTCTCGGCTTCGTCAATACCAACGCCCAGTCGATTATTCAGGATTGGGGCAAGCTCTCCGTTATAAATGAAAATTCTGGAGATTTTTACTTCAATTATGCGTTTTCTACTGCAGCAGGACAAGCTATATATATGAATAATCTTGTCTCGTTTACGAAATCGATCCTCACTGCACAATACACGATATGGGAAATTCAAGCCGTCGAAACGACTGAAATCCAGTATTTGGATTGGAATGGCACAGATGTTCTCAATCCAGCATTGACCAGATTTTTGCCGAACTCCATGTATCCAAATATGTGGAATTTCTATGCCATATGTAATTATAATGCATATCCATCAATCGTCAGTTTCACCAATGCACCTTCCCAATCCGCATCCAACTTCCTTTTTAATCAATGCCAATTAACGCTGGACGATGTATTTAATTGGCCCTTCCCATCGAACTGCTGTAATCCTTTTTAGTTGGAACGCGTTCGGACCTTAGAGCATTTTCCAACGAAGTGGGCCCCGGTTCGTTCAAGTAAATGCTGCAAAATCAAAGATCTGGAGAGCTTCGCGATTGTAACGCGATCGTGAAGTGCTCTAGAGCAAGCCTCTCAATCACCGTCTGCGCTGGTCCTGCTCGATCAGGACCAGCGCTCAATAGCGCCTACGCGTCGGATCGCGATCAGCGGCACTCGGCCTCGCTGCCCATTCGGGCGACCCCGAGGGCAGGCCTTTCGGCCCGCACGACCGGGGCCCGGCAGGCGCGGGTCACGTCGTGGAAGCTCCTCTCCGTCACCAAGGCCTGGCAGCCCTCGAACTACGAGCCGAGGAACGACGGGAGGTGCTGGAACCGACAGGGAGCGCGCAGGGCCTCGGCCGTATTCCAACGGAGCATCACGCCGTTGCGGGCGGCGAGGACCGCCATCATCTCCGGCTCGATGTGCCCTCGATGTGCAGGTGTAAGTCGGCCTCGGGCAGGCCCGGACGAAGCCTTCGATGCCCGTCACCAGGGACATCCGCCTGAAACGGGGTGGGCAGGCCCCTCCGGGACCCGCTCGCCGCCGAGGATTGCGGGGCGCGCCCCGGTAGGTTTCGCCCGTATCACAGGCTCGGGTGCAGGTCGCGAACGGGGCTCACGCCCTCCAGCACCGAAGCGGCATGCAGGATCGTGGTCTCCGCCTGCCAGCTCCCCACCAGCTGCACGTTGATCGGCAGACCCTCGCGGCTGGTCCCGAACCGCATCGACAAGCCGGGCAGGCCGGTCACGTTGAGCGGCACGGTCGCGCCCTGGAGGTAGGTCAGGTCGACGGTCTCGCCGTTGACGACGAGGTCCCGGATGCCGTGCTCGTGCGCCGGGACCGGCAGCACGGGGGTCAGGAGGACGTCGTAGTCCCGGAAGTAGGCCGCATAGCCGTCGCGCAGCCGCTCCGCCGCCTGCTCGGCCGCAACGTAATCCTCCACGGACGTATCCGGTAGCGACAGCATCGTCCTGGCCATCGTGTACATCTGGTCTTCGTGCCCGGCGGTCGCGGCGCGGAAGTCGGGCTTCATCTCCATGACGTGGAGCGCGTTGAACACGTCGAGGGCGAAGTCCCGCTCCAGCGCCGGGATACGCACCTCCTCCACGTGATGGCCCTCGCCCCCGAGGGCCTCGGCCGCTTCCCGCACGGTCGCCGCAACCTCGGTGTCGATGGGCCCAAAACCCGGCCCGACCATCCAGCCGACGCGGAGCTTGCGGTCCGGCGTGACGCCGGCATCGAACGGAACGGTGCTGGTCGCGAAGGCGTCCTCGCCGTCGGGGCCGGCGAGTTGAGAGAAGGCGAGGGCGAGGTCGCGGATCGAGCGCGCCATCGGGCCGACGTGCCAGAAGCGGCGCGGCGCGCGGGGCCAGATGCCGGTCATCGGGACACGCCCGTGGGTGGCCTTGAGCGAGACGATGCCGGTCTGCGCGGCCGGTCCGCGCACCGAGATGGCGAGATCGGTGCCGAGGCCCAGAGGCGACATGCCCGCCGCGATGGCCGCCGACTCACCGCCGCTCGAACCGCCGGGGGTACGGGTCAGGTCCCATGGGTTGTTCGAGCGGCCGGAGAGCCGGTTGTCGCTCTCGATCCAGTAGGAGAACTCGGGGAGGTTGGTCTTGGCGAGCAGGATGCCGCCGGCCTTCTTCATGCGGGCGACGCTGGTCGCGTCGGCGTCGGGGGTGCGGCCCTTGAAGATGGGCGACCCGCGCTGGGTCGGTACGCCGGCGGTGTCGATGGAATCCTTCACGGTGAAGGGTACGCCGTGCAGGGGCCCGAGCGCCTCGCCCGCCATCACGGCCGCCTCCGCCCGTTTCGCGGCGGCCAGCGCGCCCGCCGCGACGGTGACGATGGCGTTGACCTTCGGGTCGACGGCTTCGATGCGGTCGAGATGGGCCCGGACGACCTCGACCGGCGAGAGCTGCCGGGTCCGGATCAGCCCGGCGAGGGCGGTGGCGTCGCGGAAGATGATGTCCTGGGTCATGACCGTTTCCCTACCTGTCGTTAGGCAGGCAAGAGGTAGGCCTCGATTTTCGGCCCGTCAACCCCTAACTAACGATCGTTAGGCACTGCTGCCGACCGGGAGGCTGAGGTGAGTTCGAACGTGAAGGAGACGATCCTGGCCGCCGCCAGGAAGACCGCGCAGGCGCACGGCTATGGCGGCCTGAGCTACCGCGACCTGGCCGCCGAGGTCGGCATCAAGGCGGCGAGCATCTACCACCACTTCGCCAGCAAGGCGGATCTCGGCGCGGCCGTGGCGCGGCGCTACTGGGAGGACATCGCGGCCGAACTCGACGCGATGCTGGCCGAGACCTCGGATCCGGTGCAGTGCCTGCGTCTCTACCCCGGCACCTTCCGCCGGTCGCTCGAGGACGGGAACAGGCTGTGCCTGTGCAGCTTCATGTCGGCGGAATACGCCAACCTGCCCGAGGCCGTGCAGCGGGAGGCGCAGGGCTTTGCCGACGTCAACGTCGCCTGGCTCGCCAAGGTGCTGGTCATGGCCGGGGCGGTGAAGCCCGAGGACGGCGGGGCGCGGGCCCGGGCCATCTTCGCCGCCGTGTCCGGCGCCCAGCTCTATGCGAGGAGCCGCTCGGACGTCGCGCAGTTCGACGCCCTGATCGAGAGCTACCGCACCTCGGGCCTCCTGCCGGCGTAGGGCCCGAAGGGGCCGGCACCACGGCAGCGGGGAGGCCAGGTCCGCCGCGGAGGGAAGGCCCTCGGCCTTCGAGCCGGGACGGGATCTCCCGCGTCCGACCCTTGCGCGGCATCGGGCCTCCTCCCGACGAGGCAGGGGGAGGTGGCCCCCACTGCCGCACCGCTCCGGCGGGCGCCGGTCCCGCCTCGGCCAGGGCCGACGGCCAGTCCACCCGCTCCCCGTTTGAAGTCCCGTCCTCGAGGGGCATCCCGTGCGGGCTGATCGCCTCCGTCCCGAATGCCTGCTCCGATCACGCCCGTCCGATCCAGCCGCGCCACGTGAAGGCGGCGAAGAAGGTTTCGACGTCCCGGAAGCCGCCCGCTCGCAGCACGGCCGCGTCGGCCTCCGGCGCGAGGGTGTGCAGGTGGGCCTCCACCGCGCTCCGCGCCTTCGCCGCCTGGTCGCGGTCGGCGCCGGAGGCGACCGCGTAGGCTTCGTACCGCGCGATCCATCGCGAGCGGCGACCGTCCTGCGGGAAGCTTCCATGGGCCGCGACGAACGGCGCGCCGGGCTTCAGGCGCCGGTGGATGGCGCGGACGGTGTCCTCGCGCGCCGGTGCATCGAGGAAGTGGAGGGTGAGCAGGCAGGTCGCCGCATCGAAGGGACCGTCGGGCGCGTCGTCGATGGTGCCCTCGACGAGGGTCACCCGGTCCCTCAGCGGCCCGAGCGTGCGCTCGGCCTCGCGGAGCATCGCCCGGGCGGGGTCGACGCCGACGAACGTCCATCCCGGATGTGCCTCGGCCAGCGCTCGCAGTTCCAGTCCCCCTCCGGCCCCGAGCACCAGGACCCGCGCATCGGCCGGCGCGTGCTCGGCAAGCAGGATTCCGGTCATCCTGTGCAGCGCCTCGAAGCCCGGCACGAAGCGGCGCGGTCCGTCGGCGTAGCGCGCCGCTGCCTCGGGGTCCGAGAAAGCGGCCACGAAGTCCATCGGTTCGGGCTGCGCGCTATGCGTCATCGGATCGGCCCTCCTGCCCGCACGGTCGGCTTTCCGCCAATCGCACTCGAAAATCGGCGCTGAGACGGCCCAGCGTGACGTCGCCGAGCCGCGAGAGCAGCAGGGCCTCGGCATCCCGGAAAGCGCCCGCCAGGGCAGCGTTGACTGCCTGCTCGACGAGACAGGTCGGCTCGTCGCTCCGATGCCCCATCGCGAACACCTCCGGTGAGCCCAGGGCCACGTAGACGTCGTGGAGGGTCACCCGGTCGAGGTCGCAGGCGAGGGTCCAGCCGCCGCCATGCCCCTTGCCGGAGGCGACGAGCCCCAGGTCGCGCAGGCCCGCCATGGTCCGGCGCACCACGACCGGATTGGTCCCCATCATCGCGGCCAGCCGCTCGGACGTCACCGGGCCTTCGGCCTCGGCCATGTGGAGGAGGACGTGCAGCACGCCTGATAATCTGCCGTCTCGTCTCATGAAACTTATGATGTTGCATGAGATGGGAGACTGTCAATCCTCGCCGGACCGGGATGGTCGGCCCGCCGCTTCCCCGCCTTCATTCGGGACGGGGGAGCAGCCCGCGCCACTCTGACCGAGGCACCCGCCGTGACAACGCTCTACACGTGGTCGACTTCGCCCTCGCGGTGCGCTCGGACAAGGAGGCGCCGCTGGCCGTCAGGCGCGGCCTGGAGTGCCCGAATCCTGACGGTGGCCCGGGAGCGGGGTCACGCCTCGGCGGGACGGCCGCCCGCAAGGCGGCCCCGCATCCTGGCGTCAGGCAGCAGGCGGGTTCAGCAGCACCCAGAGACGAACGATCTTTCCGTCCACGATCTCGGCCACGTCCGAGCCCGTGACCGCGACGGGACCATCGTCCGGACCCGCCTGCCAGGATAGCGAGCCGAGGCCATGGTGCCCGACCGCGCGACCGACGGGGGTGAACCGGAACGTCGGTCCGAACTGGTCGAGCAGGTTGCCGGCGACCGTCGAGATGGCGTCGCGTCCGCGCACGACGTGGGTCGGCTCGTACATCACCGGCTCATCGGCGAAGAGTTCAGCCAGGGCCGCTTCCCGCTTGTCCGCGTCGCGCTCGTTGAAGACGCGCTCCAGGTTCGCCCGGAGCAGCGTGTCGTAATCGAGCTCCGCCGCTCCCGGGATGGTCGATGATGGGTCGCTCGACATGGGATGCCTCCTGTGAGTGACGGCCGGATCGTGGAATCAGCCGAACCTGATGCGGTCGAGCGCGGGCAGGGGACCGCCGGGGAACTGGAAGAGGCGGCCGCCGACGGCCAGCGGACCCAAGTCGAGGCCGAAGAAGCCGAGCCGGTCGACCAGCGCCCCGACCTCCGCCTTCGCCGGCGCGTCGTCGCTTGGGTAGAACAGCACGCGGCGGCCGCCGCGGTTAGCCGGGTCGCCGGCGACGAGGCCCGGTCGCAGATGGTTGAACGCCTTCACGACCTGCGCTCCGGGCACGAGGCCGGCGAAGGCCTCGGACGACGAGAGGCCGCCCAGGTCGACCGGCTTGAACAAAGGCGCCTCGGTTGCCGCCGCGATCAGATCCGCCTCCACCGTCACAGCGGTGGTCCGGATCAGCAAGGCGGCGCGTCCGGTTGGGATGCAGGAGCGCCACGGCGAGCATCCTCCGATCCCTCGGCGCGATCCCGCGCAGGCGGGCTCAACTCGCCCGGCATTCCGGTCAGACGCGGCCCTTGGTGACCGAGCCTCACAGGCCAATTCCCGGACGAAACCGTGGGCCGACCTTGTGAAGGGGATTTCAGGCTCTCTCGGGAAGACGCAGTCTCCCTAGGGAGAAATGGTCGGAGTGGCAGGATTTGAACCTGCGACCCCCACGTCCCGAACGGGGGCGTGTGCCGACGGCGGTGTCTCTACGATGCCGCCGTCGGCAGCGCAAGGGGGTTTCTCTCGTCATCTCTCGTCACCCCGAAACGCCTCCCCTAACGGCAACATGTTTGGTCGATGTTTGGTCGGTTCACGTTATGAGCTGGCCCCCGTGTCCCGTTCCAGGCCACGCCTAAAATCACCCGGATTCCGTTCGCCGTTCCTTGACCACGCGGCTTAGCGTGCCGGTAGGGCCTGCCTCCTAGGCTCGCGCCATGCCACGCACGATCCGCATCCACACCGGCTGGCCCGAGCCCAGCTACGCCACGCTCACCGCGAGGCCCGTTCGCCGCCCGGATGAGCACGACGTTCTGCTTGCGGCCGTCGCCGCCTGGCCAGACGGAGCCTTCGCCGCGGAGCTCGCCCATGAACTGGCGGTGGATCGGAGGCGGGAACCGCTCCGCCCGCACCTGCGCTTCACCGGCCTCCCCGTCAGCGCGTACGAGATCCGCGATGTCGATGAGCAACTGCTGGGCCTGTGCGTCCGGCCGGGGGAGATGCGGGGGCGGACGGGCTGGATTCGCGCCGGGGAGTGGCTGGCCTTCGCCCCCGACGGAAGCCGGCAGCGCGTCCGCACGGGCTGGCTAGAGACGCTGCAGTCGGCCGCCGAGCTCCTGGCCAAACGCCCGCGCCGGGCGCTGCGCGCGAGGACGAAGAAGGCCATGTGGGCTGAGCACTACGCTCAGGTGGCCGCGGGGCAATTCGCGGAAGACGCCGACGCCTTCGCCGATCTGCCCGAGATGCCCTGAGGACCCGCCCATGTACCCGAAGAAGAAGTACGGCGTAGCGCCGGCGTTGAGCACGCTCGACACGCTCTGCTCGGCGGCCCTCCAGCAGCCCGACGTCCCGGCGGATCGTCGGGCGCGCGTGGCGGAGATCCAGGCCTGGGCTTTGACAGTCGCCCCCGACGCGAGCCTCGGTTCCCCCGGCGTCGAGACGCCCGAGGGCGCGGCCATCCTGCGCGAGGTCGCCGAACGCCGGGCCTACGTCGATGAGGACCCCCGAGCGAGATGGTTCGCCTGGGGGATGGGCGGGGAGCCGCCCAAGGCCCCGGATTTCGGACGCGGCCAGTGAAAATCGCTCTCTACTAAGGGGGCGCCCCGTTACATCGGCACTCGGTCCCGGGATGCGTCCAGGATCTCAGGGCGCCGCGTCCGTCTTCGGGGTCTGCGGGGTGCCCAGCAGCCGCCCGGCGAGCATCAGGGCGGCGCTCTCCGCCGTCGCTCCCTTCTCCATCAGGACCACTTTGGCCTCCCCGAATACCGGCAGGAGCGGGACGCGCAGACCGCCGATGGCGCCAGCGAGCGCGACGGTGTCCTTGACCCCCATGCGGGCGAGGTGGGCGGCCAGCGCCGCCACGATGGCGCCGTCGATGGAGGGCGTCTCCAGCAGGCCCGCCTCGCGGCGCTTGAGGCGTTCGACGCGCTTGCGCTCGGCGTCGTCGCGCCTTCGCTCGGCGGCCGCGGACGAGCCCGCCCGTCGGACACCCACCGTCTTGGGAACCGGCAGCGGCCCGGGCCCGGGCGTGTCGAGGTCCTGATCGGCTCGCGCCTCGGCCAGAACGCCCTCCAGGAACTCGTCACCGGCGTCGTCGTCGTCGTAGAGCATAGAGGCCTCCCGGTCAGGAGGGGATCATGCTGCGTCGGCCGGCAAGCGACCAGGCGTCCCGGGCCAGGGCTTCCTTTACCCTGCGCACAGGAAGGCGTCTGGGGACTCTTGGCACCGATTCGGGGAGCTGCGATCTCAGGGTGACACGCACCGACGGAGGCCGCCCTGATGTACCATACGAACGCCCACCAGGTCGCCGGCGGCTTCGAGAGCGCTGCCTACTCCATCGCCGGCGCCCTCGGGTCCGCCCTCGTCGCCGGGCGCCTCGCCCGCCAAGCCGCCCGCGCCGAGCAGGACGCCGATCTCGCGGACGCGTACCGCACCGTCGCCGCCCGTGTCCGTTCCGCCCGCCTCGCCGCCGGACATGTCCGACGGGCGACAGCCGTCCGCGCCGAGACCGCCAGGCAGGTCGAGGAGGACGAGCTCCGCCGCATCATCCTAGCGCGTGCCACCGCGGCATGACGTGATGCCAAGACGTGCTCACCGCGGGTCAGGATGTGTGCGCGCAGAAAGAGTCAACCGGGTATAAGCAAGTCACGCGAATGTGATCGAAACGAAAGAGGCCCGCCCGGGCGTACCGGGCGGGCCTCTTTCGTTTGGGATGGCGCGTCAGGCGAAGGCGGGCGCCGGCAGGGATCGGGCCTCTTTTGGAAGGCCCGCCCAAGGGTCGACGCGCAGGACCGGCTCGGGCAGCGACAGGCGGCAGAGCCGGGCGAGCTCGGCCTTGCGCCACCCCGCCATGTCCTCCGGCTCCGGGAGCGAGGCGATGCGGCGCTCGCGAAGGAGGTGCTCCCCGATCCGCCGCGCCGGGTGCGCGGCCAGGCGCGCCTGCTGCTCCGGCGATAGAGCCCCGAGATACGCCAGCGCCGGTTCGTCCAGCGTCCCCTCGACGCCACGGCGCTGCCCGGCGAGGAAACGGAGCGCCGCCTGGCCCCACTCCACGGACGCGTCCGCCGACGGCGCTGCGGTAGCGGACGCGGCCGGCGCCGCGAGGTTCTGTGTGGCCTCGTCGGCGGCGGCCTGGAGCTCCGCGACGGCCTCGGCCTGCGCGGCGGCCGCCTGCCCGGGCGCGCCGCCGGACATCGAGCGGGCGACCCATCTGACGCCATCCCAGACGAGCCGGGGAGCGGTCGCGAGGGCCACGAGGGCGGCCTTCATGATGGCGGCGACGAAACGGACAACGGAACGCATGGGGGACCTCCAGAGGGGTGGCAACCCCGGTAGCCTGCGCCCTGGCGACGAAAGCCACATCCCGCCCGCGGGGGCCTTTCAGCTTTCGTCGCCACCCGTACCATCCCCTCATGCGAGGTCGGCCCTGCCGTCCCGCGCCACGCCGTACGGGAGACCTCGGCACCATGACGACCGATTCCTCGATTCGCCTTTCGCGCCCCGCACACAGCCTCGACCAGGCTGACCGCGAGCGCCTCGCCGACAGCCTCGCCGCCGCCGGCGCCACGCCGGTTGTCTACGCCCGCATCGCGGCCCCCTACGAAGAGTACCCGCGCCCCGACCTCGACTTGGTCATCCAGGCCGACTGGCGCCGCACCAAGTCGATCCATCGGGCGTGGATCGACTGGGCCCTGGAGAACAACGTCGACATCGAGGGGGAGATCTGCGTCGAGCTCCGCTACACGCACGCCCTTCCCAAGGGGCGCGTTCGCCGCCAACGGGAGAGCGTGTCGGGCATCCGGGTCGACCTCGCGCAGGTCCTGCTGGAGCGCGACCTCGCGGTCCTCGACGCCGACGACCGCGCCCTCGGGCTCTGCATCTGAGGGGGGCATCGCCATGAACGACAACACCCCCGTCCACGACCTCGCAGCACGCCGCGCGTCCCTGGGCGCCCTGCCGGCCATCCAGGTCCTCAAGAGCGCCCGGACCGAGGCCGATGCCAGGCGCTCCGCGGCCTCCATCGCGGCGGCCTGCACGCGCCCCCGCCCGGCCTGGTACCGCGAGGACCGGCCCGGGGACGTGTACCTCGGGACCCTTTCGTCGGGTGAGGTCCTGGCATGGGCCTGCGGCACGCCCGACGAGCCGTTGGAGTTGATCGCGTGGATCACTGAATGGTCGGGCTCGTGCGTCTGGAGAGCCGAGGCGTGACGCCCGATCTGCTCGCGGCCGCCGGGGAGGCGCTGTTCGGTCCCGAGTGGCGCCGCCCCGTTGCGGCCGCTCTCGGCGTCGACGCGCGCCTGGTTCAGCGGTGGGCCGCCGGGCAGCGCGAGATGTCCGATTCGGCCATCCGGAACCTCCACGACCTGCTCGGCCAGGAGGCGTCTGGGCTGGAGGCGCAGGCTCTGGCCATGCGCCGGGCGGCCGCCGCCATCGAGGAAGCCGAATAGAACGAAGGCCCCCGGGGACGCTCCCCGGGGCCCTTCTCGTTTCAGGCCTCCTCGGCGGCCGCCGCTGCCTGCCGCTTCGCCCGCTCCTCGCGCTCCTCGGCGATCCGCCGCTCCTCGGGGGACTCGCGCGTCGACGCCATGCGCTCCTGGATCTCCGCCAGGTTGACCGGCCGGTACCCCCAGGCGTCGACGCCGACGTCGAGCGACCGGCTCGTCCCGGGCAGCTTGCCGTGCGAGTGGCCGTAAAGGTGGAGCGCGCCGCGCCACATGCCGTTCCAGGTGCGCAAGGCGTAGTGGCACATGACGATGGCGACGCCGTCCACGTGGATGGTCCGCAGGTCGGCCGGCGGGGATGCCCAGGGAAGCGACACGTGGCGGTCGCCGTCGTGGTTACCGATGATGAGATGCAGCTTCCCGTTCAACCGGGAGAAGATCTCCCGGCACCGCTCGGCCGACGAGTTCATGGCGAAGTCGCCCATAAAGAACACGTCGTGCCCCGGCCGGACGCGCGAGTTCCAGGCGTGCACCAAGTCATCGTCGTGCCGGGCGATGTCGTCCCAGGGGCGACCCTCCATCTTGAGGATCCCGCGGTGCCCGAAGTGGGTGTCGGCGGTGAACCAGGTGGTCGCGGAATTGAACGTCGAGTGCTTGGTCTTCATGAAGGCAGCCTCCGTAGCGGGGGGCTGCGCGCATGGCGTCACGCCCCGGGATGGGTCTCAGCGGTTCGGGGGTGGCGTATGCGTTTCACGGTGGGCCTCGTGGGGCTTCGGTGGGTCAGGGATCGCAGCTCGCGCCGGGGGCGGCAAGCGCGGGTTCGGGGCGTGGTTACGTAATCCCTGGGCGGATAGCCTGGGCGCTCAGGCTGCCATGTCCTTGCGCAGGGACCGCGGGATGGGGAACCACCCGAGAACCCGGTACGACGGTGACCGCACGCTTCCGTGCCCCAGGAGCCACCTACCGGAACGCATGCGCTCCCCGATGAAGATGTCCGTCCTCTCGTCGGTGTAGCCGGGGTCCGCGAAGATCGTCGCCTTGACGAGGAAAGGTGTCTCCAGGGGCGCGTCGTCGGGGTCGCGCCATTCAGGGCGCCGGACGACCGCGAAACCGAGGTCAGCGAGCTCCTGCACGAGGACCTCCGGCTTGTCGCCGCAGATGGAGGTCCATTGGCCGATCTTCGCCAGGGCGGTTGCGTCGGTCGTCATGCCGCCCCCTGCGCCGGCCAAGCCCACGTGACGGGTTCGTGGTACACCCGCGCCAACGCGATCCTCGCCGCGGTGACGCGCCCCCGGTTCCGGCGCCGGGCTCGGCGGGACAGGGGCTTCCCGATTGCCGGCCGGGCCGCCTTGGCCGCCTCCATGTCGACCAGCACGTCGACCCATGCGTTCCGGGTCGGACGGAGGTAGCCACGCTCGAACTCGGCACGCCATTCCGACATCTCGCGTCGGTGGCGCTCGCGCTCCGCGACCATGAAGTGAGCGTAGAGGGACTCCCCGCGGTGCAGGTCCTCGGCCTCGCTGGGCGGGCTGGCGTCACGGCTGGGCTTCGGGTTTGCCGGATTTCCGGCAAGCGGGTCCCTATGCCACTCGTACCGGCGGCAGATGTTGAACTCCTCGTCGCCGACATCGCACCAGCCGTCCGCCGGCGGGCTGACGCAGACGACGGTGAACCCGTCCGGGGCGTGCCCGGGGCTTCCGTTGTGCTCGACGACGCGGTGGATGTCGGTCCCGTCCCGGGTCACCAGGTCGCCGACCTCGAAGAACCGGTTGCCGTAGGCGTCCATCTTGCCGGCCGCGATCAGGGCGTCCCTGCGCTCCTGGTCGGCCTTCCACTCGCCCTCCATGGCCTCGACGGTCGTGACGCCCATGGCAATCGACATGGCGAGGTGGTGGAACCAGGTCTGGCGTTCGGCCGCCTGGTAGCGCGCGAGGGACTCGATGATGGCGCCCGAGCCTGTTGCCGGATTTCCGGCGGCGTCGTCCGCGCCCGGCTCCTCGCCCTCGGGTCCCTCGTCCTCATCCCCATCGTACGGGTAGCCGTGGACCTGCTCGTAGACGTCCTTCGACCACTCGGCGCGGCGGTACGCGAACAGCCCCAGCATGAACTCTCCGGAGCAGGAGTAAAAGCCGCCATCCTCGATGCCGAGCACCCGGCCGTAGAACTCGGGGAACCGGTGCGCGATCTGCTGGAAGATGGGCTCGGCGTCGCCGTTGTAGGCGTCGAATCGGACCTCGATCTCGCCGGGCTCGTCGCGGATGAACTCGAAGTCGCCAGCGTTGTAGCAACTGCCCCAGTTCTCATAGGTCCATTCCCGGCCCTCGCTCTGCTGGTATGGCGCGAACGTCTCGAAACTCAGGCGGACCGGGGAGCCGTCGTAGCTGCGGTTGGTGTTCTCAACGATGTGGGCGGCCTTGAACGCCGCGATGTCCTCGGGCGGCCCCGCGAGCGTCAGACGTAGCGTGGTGTTGTTCGCCATGAGGGGGTCCTGGGGGCGGCCACGGCTCGGTGACCTCGCGGGCTATGCCCACCAGGGATGGTACGCACGCGCGTCGATTCGAACAGGGACGCCGTCGGGCCGCTGGCGCGCCGCCGGGGCCGTGCTATCCGGGACGGCATGGAGATCGCACTTCAATACGTGTCGCCGGACCGCTGGCGCCGGCCCGCCGGATGGACGGTCGTCGGCCTCGTCGGGCGCTTGGCCCTCGCCTACGACCCCGAGCGCCGCCCCCACCTCATAGGCGAGGGCGAGCCGAAGCCGCTCGACGCCACCGAGGTCAACGCCGCGCTGGTTGACGCCGTCGACGCCGCGGCGGATCGGCTCTGGCCGGGCGGGTGGACGACCGCGTTCGCCGAGGCGTTCGCCGTCGACCGCCGGGGCCTTTCCATGAGCCGTCTCGCCCGCCAGGGCCTGCCGCCGAGCGTACTGCTCGCCCTCGCCCAGACGACGGACTCCCACGCACCCGAGGCCCTGGGCGGCCTCCTACTCGCCCTGGCGCGGTACGCGACCAAGGCCGCGGAAGGCTCGCACCCCCGTGTCCAGTTCGAGGAGGCCATGGAGGTCTCAAGGAATGCCGTCGAAATCCTCATGGTCGCCCGGCGGGAAAAGTCGGCTTGGCGGGACGCGGTGACAGGAACGGTTAAGGAATAGCGGCTAGAACCGTCGGCTGACTAAGCGCTCGAAGGGATGCCCCTCGGCGCTGCACGATGGAGCACTCCATGACCAGCCCCCCCAACGCGGGTGCGCTTGCCTGCGCGATTGAGCGTTATCTCTCCGGCGACGCCGAAGCCCCCCGCCGCGCCGGCTTCCCCCACGCTCCGGCCGCCCTTCTTCTCACCGCTCGCTTCGGCAGGTCGGTCCCGGCGCTCCGGACGGCGTCCGCCTTCGGCGAGGACGTGCGGATCGTAGGCATCTACCGCGGCCTGGCGCTGGCGTTCGACGCATATGCGCACGAAGTGAAGCGCAACCGCCGCGAGGCCGAGCAGACCCTGGCCGTGCAGATCGCGGCCGCTTTCGACGCCGTCGCCGGGTGGCTGCGCGAGAGCGACCTGATCGCCGACTTCAGCAACGAGTTCTCCGACGAGGGCGAGTTCGTCGCGCAGAACCTGCGGCTCCTGGCCGGGGTGCTGGCCCTATGCGCATGGGAAGTCGGGCACGAGCCCGCCCGCGCATACGTTCGCGCCCTCATGCCGGATCTCCTGGGCCTTCGAGACGGGCACCGCTATGTCCGGGCGGCCATCGGACTGGCGGAAGACGTCGACCACCTCCATTGGCGGCCCGGGCAAGGGGCACTCGGTCGGCTCGACATCGCCCTCGTGCGCGGCGGCCGCCTCCTCGACGAGGCATCCCGGGGCGCGCCGCAGCCGGAGACGGCGTGGAATGCGGCAGCCCGCGAGATGGCCGCCGAGGACAAGGCCGCCGCGGCGGTCGTGGAGACCGGGCCGAGCCTGCTCGTCCTCGCCAGCGTCTCGCACCTGCCCGGCCTGGCGAAGCCCGGTGAGGGCAAGCCCGGCGGGTCGACGGGCTCAACGCCCCGCTCGGAATGGGCGCCGGTCGCCGGCCGGCGGCTCCGCCTCGTCCGCGTCCCGGATCTCGCCGCGGCGCGGGCGACGCTCGTCGCCGAGTTCCCGGACGACGTCGCCATCGTTGACGCCATCCTCGGGCCCCTCTCAGGTCGGGCATACGTGGCGCTCCCTCCTACGCTGCTGCTGGGGCCGCCCGGCACCGGCAAGTCCAGGTTCTCTCGTCGGCTCGGGGAGGTCCTGGGACTGGCCGTCACCGTCTATGGATGCGCCGGGGTGAGCGATTCCTCGTTCATCGGCACGTCGCGCCAGTGGAGCACCGGCCGCGCTTGCGTGCCCCTGCAGGCCATCCGGCGCGCCGATGCGGCCTCGGTCCTCGTCGTCCTCGACGAGCTTTCCCGCGCCGGGACGCGCCGCGACAACGGCCTGCTTACCGACGGAATTTTGGCCATGACCGAGCGAGAGACCGCGCGGGCGTACCACGACCCGTTCCTGGAATGCGCGGTCGACCTCAGCGGCGTCTCCTACATCGCGACGGCGAACACCCGCGCGGGCCTCGACCCCGCGCTGCTCTCGCGCTTCAGGGTCCTGGAGATGGGGCCGCGCACGCTGGCCTCGCTCCCGGCCCTGACGCGGGGCATCTTCGCCGACATCCGGGCCGAGCGCGGCCTCTACGACGCTTGGCTGCCCGGGCCCGATCCCGAGGAAGAGGCGGTCCTAGCCGCGCATTGGCGTGGCGGCAGCGTGCGCTCCCTGCGCCAGCTCGTCGAGGGCCTGGTCGCTGCCCGTGACGCCCTCGCGACGCGCATGTGATGGGGGACGTAATGGCCTCCCCATCCACCGCCGCCGTCGAGGTGGCCGTCTATTGGCACACGCGCCGCCGGGCCTGGAGCATCAGGGCCGGAAATCGGGTCGTCCGGCACGTCGCCGAGACGGCGCTGCGGGACGTCCGCTTCGTGGTCCACCACGCCGCCGTCGCCAGGGTGCAGCGCCTGCAGGTCCGCGAGGTCTGTGCGTTCGCCGTCGGCACGCCCATCGTCGCCCCGCGCTGGCCGAGCGCCATCCGCGTACGCTTCGACCCGTTCGAGGCGGCCGCCTTCCTCACCGACGACGGCGTCGCCGTCCTCAAGGCTTCCCTGGTTCATTTCGAGGCGGACGGCTCATGCTACGCGGTGCTCTGACCCTCGCCCTGGCGCTCGCCGCCGCCCCGGCCGCCGCGGCGCCTGCCCCGGAGTTGGCGTTCCCCGCGGTGGGCGACCGGTTCCTGCTTTCCGTCCGCGGCCCCGACGTCCCCGGCCGCCAGCGGTTCGCCCGCATCTACGCTGCCCCGGACCGGACGGATGCGCGATACTGGACGACGACAATCGTGTGCGGGACCGTCGATACCCGAAACGGTCGCGAGCGGATCGAGCTCCAGGGGAGCGGTTCCGCATCTCTCGACGGGGGCAGGCTCACCGGCGTTTGGTCCCCCGCAGGCGTCAGCGCGTACGGCCAGGCGCAGATGCGCGTATGGAGCGTCACCCGGCAGGACGGGCTAAACGTGACGGTCGCGATGAGCGGGCCGTGCCCGCCCCTCGGCGAGGGCGACGTGAGCTCTGGTGACTAGCCACCCCGCAGCCTAGGCTGTCGCAACCCCCGGAGCCCGCCATGCGCCTTGCCGCCGACGACCCGACCGTAGACGAACCCGAGCTCTCGGCCGAGGAGTGGGCGGCTCGGGAGGCTGCCCGCCGCCGCCGCGACATCGGGGAGATCATCGCCCGGCAGCGGGCGGCCCGGCGCCTGCCCGTGCGGCGCCTCGCCATCGAGACCGGCGTCTCCGAGAGCACCATCCGCGACCTGGAGGCCGGCGCGCCGACGGATGTCGGGGATGCCGTGCTGGTGGCGGAAGCGCTCGGCCTCGACCTGCTGGTGGCCCTGCGCCGCGCCGCGGGGACGCCCCCGCCGGCCCCGGCCGAGATCGACGACGGCGAAGCGCTGCCGGCGCCGGGGGACTGACCGTGGACCGGACGCTCGCGGTGGCGCTGGTGCTGTGCGCGCTGGGTCTGGTCGTCGCCGGCGTCGCCGCGACCCGCCCGGCGCCATCCGCCGTCACGGTCCTGGCGGCAAAGGAAAGGCCCGGCCCCCTCTCGCGAACCGGGCCGTCTCGGTAGCAAAGTCGGGTTCGCTACGCATTCCCTGCATCGGGTCAGAAGCCAGGGAGCAGGGCCTGCGGAGGCTGCTGCGGGGGTCTGACGCCGAGTGCCTTGGCGTAGTGGACGATGCCCTTGCCGGTGACCTTGGTCGTCGGCCGAGGCTTGCCGCCGAACGGCTCCCAGCGGACGGTGAACAGCCCCTGGTCGATGAGGCGTTGCTTGGCCACGTTGCCCTTGTTGAGCTCGAAGACGTCACCACGGCCCTTGAGCCAGGCCACGAACTTGTTCGGCCCCTGCCCGAGGGCCTTCCCCGCGGCCTGAAGGCCCCAGGTCCCGTCGCTGTCCGCGAGAGCCTCGACGAACTCGACGGCCGGCCGGGTAGCCTCGACGGCGGCCTCGGTCACCGCGAGCTTCGCCGCCATCTCCTGCGTCACCTGGATGAGCTGCAGGGCGATGACCGATAGCTGGCCGGGATCTCGAACGTCGATGACCATCGGGGCGGGCTGCGGCGCGGCGGGTACGACGTGGGTCCCCGTCTGGCGAACGGACGGGAGCACGGTATCGGTGACCCAGCGCCTGAAGCGGTAAGCGATGGAGCCCGGCTCCATCGCCTTCCGGGACCGGAGCACGACCGTGTACATGCCGCCCTCGGTGACGACGGCCCGGGCGCGGGCACCTTTACTTGAGCTAAGGGTGCGGAACTCGTCGTCGTCGAGCATGACCGTGCCCTTCTCGTCCTCGTCGAGGGGGCGCAGGGCGGCGGTGACGTTATCGAGGTCGAGCGCGCGGCAGAGGTCGCGGGCGACGAAGAGGGCGCTGCTGCCGCGATTGACGACTCGGACGGGCTTGCCGTCGAAACTGAAGGTGGATGTGGCCTCGCCCAGGGTGACGGCGGGCAGGGTCGACGTGGTAGAAAGGGTGGCAGCTCGATTCACGGTGCACTCCGTGGGTCGGGTCAGGCCCCGCGGAGCGTTGGACGCGCTCCCGGGGCCGCCTCGCCGGCGGCGGGGTGCCCCTTACCCTACCGATTCGGGTTGCAAGCCGCCACGGCCCCCGGGGGCGTCGGTCGAACCGACCCCCTTTCAGGCCTCCCGGGGCGCTCCGCAGGCCTGCCCGGCATCGTCCATCCCGGGGAACAGGGCGGCGATGGCGAGCACCGCGAACACCGCCAGGTAGGCCTCGCCCGCCTCGCTTGCCGGATTTCCGGCAAGCACGCCCCGGGCGGCCCGAAGCGCGTCCCGGGCGAACAGCTTGGCCTCCTCGACAGGCGTCAGAGCCCGGCGGCAGGGGTCAGCCTCAGCCACGGTCGGCCTCCGCGGCGTCGAGGGCTTGCACCGCCCGGTCGAGGGCGGCCTGCAGGGTGTCGGGGAGGTCGCGGTCGGCCGGCAGGTCGAGGAACCAACGCCTCGACCGGACGAGCTCCCGGGCGGCGTCGACGACGGCCCGCGCGGCCGGGGTGACGACATCGGGGACGTAGGCCCTCACGCCGCCCTCGGGGGCCAGCGGGGCGGGTCGTACAGGCAGGCCCCGATCAGGAACCCGACGATGAAGGCGACGGTGATGCTCACGGGTGCCTCCGGCGATGGCGGGCGGCCTCCCGGGCGGCCTCGGCGACGTCGCCCCGGGCGGGGGCCGCGGCGACGGGCTCGCCCCGGAGCGCCCGGTGGACGTCCGACTTGACGAGGGGCTCCGGCGCGGCGGCGAGGCAGTAGAGGGCGACGAGGGCGACCGGCGTCATTGGTCGGGCCTCGCGATGGATCGGACGGCGCCGAGCTTGCCCTGGCAGTCCCCATGGGCCGCACGCAGGTCGGTGACGTGGAGGGCGACGTCGCGTTGGGTGCCGCCGCGGCGCCAAACGGGCGCGCCCTGGCAGGTCAGGAGCTCGTCCGGGATCTCGGCGAGGGAGCCGCCACGGCTTTGGCAGCCACTGAGGGCGAGTGCTAACAGGGCAACGACGATGATCGGCTTCACTGTCCGGCCTCCAGGGCATGGCGGAGGACCGGCGCGACCGGGCCGTCGTCGGTGGCGGGGGCCCGACGGATGCGGTCATGGGCGGCCGCCGTCGCGCGGGTCCGCTTGGCCGCGGCCTGGTGCTCGCGCTGGAGGGACTCGACGACGCGCCCGCGGACCTCGGCAAGCTCGCGGGCCTCGGCGAGGTCCCGGCGGGTCGAGGCGACCTCGGTCTGGAGGCGGGACACGTAGGCGACGCCGGCGAGGATCACCGCCACCAAGGCGACCGGGACGGCGAGCCGGGGCACGTAGACCGCGGCCAGGACGGCGCCCACTGCGGCGGCCAGCGCCGCAATTCCGGCAGGCGTGACGACGAGGGCGAGCGCCAGGTCGAGCATCAGATCTGCACCCCGGCGCGCAGCAGCTTGATGCGGAGCCGGTACGAGTGGAGCGCCAGGGCGGTGTCGGCGGCCGCGAAGATCTCGGCCTCCAGGCGGTCCGCCATCTCAGGCGCGCCTGCCGCATGGAGATGGTCCCCGATCCCGCGGGCCACGTCGAAGACCGCTTCGGGCTCGGGGTCGGGGCCGTCCATGGGCTTGTACCGGGTCGCGCGCAGTGCCCGCGTGAGCTCCTCGGTCACGTCGAGTTCGGCCTTGGTCCTGGCTGCGGCTTCGAGGGCTTGGGCGTCCATGTCAGTGCACTTCTCCGGCGCCGCGCGCCATGCGGGCGAGGTTCGTGCCCGGCGGGAGCTCGAAGACGGACCCCGGGATCAGGGTCAGGGAGTGGAGGTCCCGGCAGGGGCAGGCCGGGGGCTGCGTCCGGGCGACGAGGACGTCCTTCACGGCCTGGACCAGCGAGCCGAACGCCAGCAGGGCGCAGACGGCGATGACGCAGATGGCGGCGGTCGACATCAGGCGACCTTCCGCTTCCGGCCGAACAGCACCTGCCCGGCCACCCAGGTGCGTCGCGCCGCCTGCCATGCGGCCAGGGCGAACACGATCAGGCACGGCAGCGTGAGCAGCATCATCAGGGGGCGCGGACCATCGACTGCTGACAGGGCGAGCAGCCAGAGGGTTGCCGCGAGGCTGAAGGCGTGGAGCCGGTCGTGCCCGAGCCGGGCGGTGGTTCTCGCCCGGTCGATCAGGAGGAGCCAGACCCAGGGAAGGGTAAGCAGGAGGATGTACAGAGCGGGCAGCTTCACGGTCAGATTCCCTTCAGGCAGAGGGCGCGTTCCTGCGTCCGGCGCCGGGTCAGGCCCGGCATCGTGACGCCGGCGGCGCGGTTGAACTTCAGCATCGCGTCGCAGGCGGCGCGGGTCTCGCCGGCGTTCCAGAGGCGCGCGACGCTCGACTTGCAGAAGCCGCCCGAGCCGATGTTGTAGGAGAGGCTCAGGAAGGCGGCGTAGGTCTCGTCGGCCATCGGCCGGGTGACGCACGCCTCCAGCTTCAGGGCGTACCCCTCCAGGCTGCGGGCGAGCATCGCCTTGCACTCGGCCACCGTGTGGGTGTCGCCCCGCTTCACCCCGGCTGTCTCGCCGAAGCACACCGTCCAGGGTTCGCGTCCCGTCGCCGGGTCGGGGTAGGCCGAGGTCCGGAGGCCCTCGAACCCGCCGACGAGGCCGGTGCACAGGGCGGCCGCGGCGGCGGACCGCTTGAGCCGGGATCCCAGCTTCAGCGCCGGTCGGGACGCGGCGACGTTTGCCGGAATTCCGGCAACGGCCCGGGGGGCACCGAGGCCGCGAAGGAAGGCAAACATCAGGCGGTCTCCCCGGAGATGGCCTGCTGGGCCACGAGGCGGGCCGCCATGCCGCCGAGGTTCACGGCCGCGTAGGCCGCGGCGAACACCACCGGCGATACCGGCGGGGACGAGGCGAACACGCTCATGCCGAGTTCGACCGCGCCGAGGACGGCGCCGACGGCGTTGAGCCGGAAGGACCAGGACCGCTTGGCGACGGTCTTGGCGTTCGGGACGAGCTTGGGCTTGCGCACGGTCAGGACCTCAGGCGGTTCGAGCGGGGCGGCCGCGGCGGCCGGGGCGGTGACCCGCCGTCGCCGTCGTCGTCATCGTCGCCCCGGAGCGACCGGCGCAGGATCTCGCCGTGGTCGTGGAGGGCGCGGGTCAGGTCGGTGCCTGTCCGGACGAGCGTGAACCCGAGGTCGCGGTCGGCCGGGTCGAGGGCGATGCGGGGAAGCGCCAGGGACTGCTCGGGCGGGCGGCGGGCCTCTTTGATCCGCGCGAGGACGTAGGTGCCCCCGGCGAAGACGCCGCCGACGGCGACGGTGCCGATGGCCTTCAGGGCGTCGGCGGGCAGGCCGATGAAGGTGCTGACGAGGTCGATCAACGGGCGGCCCTCCGGACGATGGCTGCGCGCTGGTCGTTCGTGCCCTGATCCCAGAGGGCCCGGAACGCGCAGTAGGCGTCGACGAGGGCAAGGACGCCGTAGGCGCCGACGCCGGTGTTCCAGCCGGGGTAGCCGTCCCGGGCGAGGAGCCATGCCAGGCCGGTCCAGACGGCGGCCCCGGCGGCGGCAGTGACGAGGCGGATGCTCGGGGAGTGGCGCTTAGAGCCGTTCACCCAGAGGCCCAGCATCCGGACGACGGCGACGCCGAACAACGCGGCGCCCCAGGTCCCCTCGGGGGCGATGTCGGAGAAGGCGTCGAACGTCGGGCGCGAGAACGTCGCCCCGGGGAGCAGGAGGGCGACGGCAACGCCGAGCAGCACCAGGGCCCCGACCCACTCGGCCTCGCGGCGCTCATGGTAGCCCCCGAAGGGAAGCGCGCGGTTCACGATGCGGACCCCTTGCCCTCGCCGGACGGGCCAGGCGCATCCGCCGGGGCGGGGTCCGCCTCCGGGACCGGCTCGGACACGGGATCGGACGGGATGGCCTCGAACGCCGTCGGGAACGGCGACGGCGGCAGGAGCTCGCCGTGGCGCACGATGCCCTGGCTGCCGCAGCGGCCGCAGTGGACCTCGCTCCAGTCCATGCCGGGGCGGATCACCCCGAGCATCCCGGCCTTGCAGGCGGTCGCGTCTGGGCACGCGTCGAAGTTGAAGGGCTGGTCGGTCACGCCTGGTACTCCGCGTCGAGGCACGTGCGCTGGCGCCGGGGCGGCACAGGCGTCGACGGGCCGGTGGGCAGGAGGTCGGCGCGGACCTTCTAGGCCAGCACGGCCACCACGGCCCCGTCGGCGATGACGAGCTTCAGGCCGGTCTGGCCCTCGATGACCGCGCAGGCGCCGTTGGCGACCCCGAGGCCGCCGACGATGCTGAGGCGCCGGCGGATGGCCGCGACGTTGACCCGGTGGGCCTGCAGCGCCTTCACGGCCTCGGCGTCGTCGCCATCGCCCACGACGCCCAGCGCCCGCTCGGCGTACCGGCGGACGGCATGGTCGGTGGCACGGGCGCGGACGCCGTCGGGATTACCGCGCTGGGCGGTGGTGGCGGTCGCAGGGGATGGCTGCACGAGACGCTCCTTGTGCTCGGAGCGTCCCCCCGGTGCCGGTATTCGGCTAGCCGTCGGAGGCGAGGTCGTAGGTGCGGCGGGCCCCGGGAAGGCCACTCGCGAGGGAACCAAAATGGTAGAGCCCCGCCGGCGCGAGGTGCGCAGCAGCGGGGCTCAAGCTGTGGTGCAGCTACCGGGTCACCGGATGACCGCAGTGTAGGGCCACGGGGCGCAAGGGACAATGCCGACAGGCAGTCCGGGGGCGACTTTCGGAGGGGGGGCGGCAGGG
>NZ_JBEXZS010000265.1:0-8168 GCF_040593685.1 Methylobacterium sp. EM32
CCCCTCACCGACGCCCTCGCCCGCGCCGCGGACGAAGGCCGCACCACCCCCCTCTGGTGGCGCGACGACGACGCGGTCGCCCACACCCCCGCCCTCGACCGCCTGCTCGCCCTGGCCGCCCGGACCGGCTGGCCGGTGGCGCTCGCGGCGATTCCCACCCGGGCCGAGCCGTCGCTGGCCGCGCGCGTCGCCGACGAGGCGGAGATCGATCTCCTCGTCCACGGCCTCGCCCACGCCGACCACGCGCCGCCCGACACGAAGAAGGCGGAGTTCGGCTCGCACCGCCCCCTCGCGGCCTTGCAGGCCGACGCCGCGGAGGCCCTGGCACTCGCCAGAGCCCGGCTCGGCCCCCGCCTGCTCCCGGTGCTGGTGCCGCCCTGGAACCGCATCGCCCCCGATTTGCCCGCGGCCCTGCCGGCCCTCGGCTACCGGGGCGTCTCGGCGGCCCATCCCCTGCCCCCGGTCGCAGGCCTCGCCCAGGCCCACGCGACGATCGATCCGGTCGCCTGGCGCGCCGGCGGCGGGCTCGCCGATCCGGCCGGCATCGTCGCCCGGGCCGCCCGGGCGGCGGCGGAGGGCGGTCCCATCGGGCTCCTCACCCATCACCTCGTGCAGGACGCGGCGACCTGGGACTTCTGCGAGCGCCTGCTCGACCACCTCGCCGCCCATGCGGCGAAAGATCCGGCAACGAGAATATCGCGCGCCGCCGCTTTGTTTGCGCCCACGGCGTCGCCCGTGTCACAAACGGACCCTATCTTCCCGTGAAGATCCGGGGACGCTCCCCCCGAGAGGACCGCACGGCACCAGGATGACGGCACCGCTCCTGTCGATCCGCGACCTCACGGTCGATTTCACGACCGATTCCGGCTCGTTCCGGGCGGTCGACGGCCTGTCCCTCGACGTGCCGGCGGGCCGCACCGTCGCCCTCGTCGGCGAATCCGGCTCGGGCAAGTCGGTCACCGCCCAGGCCATCCTGCAGATCCTGCCCAAGGTGGCCCGGATCAGCGGCGGCCATATCCGCCTCTCCGATCCCTCGGGGCCTCCCGGCGGCGTCGACATCGCGGCCCTCAAGGCCGATTCGTCCCGGATGCAAGCATTGCGGGGCGGGCGGATCGCGATGATCTTCCAGGAGCCGATGACCTCGCTGTCGCCGCTTCACACCGTCGGCGGCCAGGTCACCGAGGCGCTACGGCTCCACGCCGACGTCTCGACCGACCAGGCTAAGGCCCGGGCGATCGAGGTGTTCGAGCGGGTCGGCTTCCCGGACCCGAAGCGGGCGCTCGTCACCTATCCGTTCGAGCTGTCGGGGGGCCTGCGCCAGCGCGCGATGATCGCGATGGCGCTGATCACCCGGCCCGCCCTCCTCATCGCCGACGAGCCGACGACGGCGCTCGACGTCACCACCCAGGCTCAGATCCTGGAGCTGATGCGCGACCTCCAGGCCGAGACCGGCATGGCGATGCTGCTCATCACCCACGATCTCGGCGTCGTCGCCAACATGGCCGACGACGTGGTGGTGATGTATCGCGGCCGGGTGATGGAGTCGGGCGTTCGGGAAGAGATCTTTCGCCGCCCCGGCCACCCCTATCTCAAGGCCCTGATGCGGGCGGTGCCGCGCTTCCACATGGCGCCCGGCGAGCGCCTGACCCCGATCCGCGAGGTGAAGAGCGCAGTGCTGGCCCGCAAGGCTAACGAGCCGCACCGGCCCGATCCGGCCGGGCCGCTCCTCGCCATCGAGGGGGTGCGCAAGTCCTTCACCCTGCGCTCGGGCTGGTTCAAGGGCAAGACCCGCACCATCAACGCCGTCAACGGCGTGTCGCTTCAGCTGCATCCGGGCCGGACGCTGGGCCTCGTCGGCGAATCGGGCTGCGGCAAGACCACCCTGTCGAAGGTGGTGATGCGGGCCCTGCGCCCCGATTCCGGTACCGTGACCTTCGACGACGGCTCCGGCCGCGGCCCCCGCGACGTCTTCGCCCTCAAGGACCGGGAGCTGAAGGACTTTCGCCGCGCGGTGCAGTTCGTGTTCCAGGACCCGTTCTCGTCGCTCAACCCGCGCATGACGGTCTACGAGCTCCTGACCGAGCCCCTGCGCATCCACGGCGTCGGGAGTTCGGACGAGCGCTACGAGCGGGCGAAGGAACTGCTCGACATGGTCGGGCTCGACCAATCCTCCCTGCGGCGCTACCCGCACGCCTTCTCGGGCGGCCAGCGCCAGCGCCTCGGCATCGCCCGGGCGCTCGCCCTGAAGCCGCGGGTGCTGCTCTGCGACGAGCCGGTTTCGGCCCTCGACGTGTCGGTCCAGGCCCAGGTGCTCAACCTCCTGAAGGACCTCCAGGCGAGCCTCGGCGTCTCCTACCTGTTCGTGTCCCACAACCTCGCGGTAGTCGACTACATCGCCGATACGATTGCGGTGATGTGCCGGGGCTACATCGTCGAGGAGGCGCCGAAGGCCGCCCTGTTCAAGAACCCGGCCCACCCCTACACGAGGGCGCTGCTCGCCGCGGTGCCTGAGCCGGACCTCGACCATCCCCTCGACCTGAAGCTCCTGATGAGCGACCGCTTCTCAGACCCGGCGAGCTGGCCCGAGCCCTATCGCCTCACCGGCGGCGCGGCCGGTACCATGACCGAGATCGAGCCCGGACATTGCGTCCGGGTCGCCGGGCCGGTGCTCCGGCAAGCCGCCTGATTTTTTCTACGAGACTCCGATGCCCCACGGCGCCGCCCTCCGTCCCCACCCCTTCGTCGAGCGGCTGCGCCGCCGCTTCCTCGGCCGCCTGTTCGACCGGCTCGGCTACGACCTCGTCCCGGCGGTCTCCGACTGGAACCACCGTCCGCTCTCCGCGCCTGAGACCGACGCGCTGATCGCGGCGGCGGCCGCGCGCCTCGATCACGACCTCGCAGAATCCGGCCTGAGCCTGCCGGGCGGTGCTGCGCCCGCCGTCGCGACCTTCTGGGACCTGATCGCCGCTGCGCCGGTGGCGCAGAAGCGCGGCGGCAACGGCTTCAACGGCGCGCTCCAGCTCTATGTGCTGATGCGGGCGCTCAACCCCGAGGTCATCGTCGAATCGGGGGTGTTCCGGGGCCTGACCACCTGGGTGATGCGCCAGGCCTGCCCGCAGGCCGAGATCTTCTGCTTCGATCCCGACCTCTCGGGGCTGCGCTACCGCGATGCACGTGCCCATTACCACGCCGGCGACTGGTCGGCGGCGCGCCTGCCGCTTCTCGAGGCGGACAGGGCGGTCGGCTTCTTCGACGACCATATCAGCCAAGCCCGGCGGGTGCTGGAGGCGCGCGAGCGCGGCCTGACCCGGCTCATCTTCGACGACGACGCCGCGGCGCACCGGCTCCACGCCCACGGCGGCCCGGCCTTCCCGACCATCGCGATGCTGACCGCGCCCCGCTCCGGCGAGCCGGTGCGCTGGCGCCGCAACGGGCGGGAATTCGTCTACCGGCCCGACGACCCGGAGGCGGAAGGAGCCCGTGCGGCGATCGCCGCCACCCACGCCTTCGACGACCTGCACGCCGCGACCGGCTACTCGCCCACCCGCCTCACCTGGGTGCGCCTGCACGGGAGGGACGGGACATGACGGTTCGGTTCGGACGTTTCTTCGCGGACGCCGCCGCTTCTGAACCCTCCCCCCTCTGCGGGGGAGGGTGGCCTGCGGAGCAGGCCGGGAGAGGGGACGCCGCTTCCGGAGAAGTCGCGACCATTCTGACGGGCACCATACCCAGCAGCGTCGCGCTGCCCCTCTCCCGCCCTGCATTCGCAGGGCACCCTCCCCCGCAGAGGGGGGAGGGTTGGTGGCGCGTCGTCGTCCTGACCACTCTACTCCCGCTCCTCGCATCCCCCGCCCTCGCTGCCGAACTCTCCGACCGCCTCCCCAAGCAACCGCTCGTCGTCGACCTCGCCGCGCAAGGCCGCCAGATCGGCAAGCCCGGCGGCGACATCGTCACCCTGGTCTCGAAGGCGCGAGACATCCGCTACATCTCGACTTACAGCTACACCCGCCTCGTCGGCTACGACGAGAAGCTGGCTTTGCAGCCCGATATCCTGCAAAAATTCGAGAACGACGGCGACCGGATCTACACCTTCACCTTACGCGAGGGCCATCGCTGGTCCGACGGCCAGCCCTTCACGGCGGAGGACATCCGCTACTGGTGGGAGGACGTCGTCCTCAACAAGGAGCTGAGCCCCTCCGGCCCGCCGGAATTCATGATGGTCGACGGGCAGCCGCCGCGCTTCGAGCTGATCGACCCGCAGCATGTCCGCTTCACCTGGGACAAGCCGAATCCGCGCTTCCTGCCGGAGTTGGCCTCGCCGCGCGATCCCTTCATCTACCGGCCGGCGCATTACCTGAAGAAGTTCAACGCCAAATATACGCCGAAGGCGGAGATCGAACCGCTGGTGAAGCAGGCCAAGGTCAAGGGCTGGGCGGCGCTCCACAACCGGCTCGACGCGATGTTCGAGCAGACCAATCCCGACCTGCCGACGCTCCAGCCCTGGCGCGTCACCACCATCGCGCCGGCGGCCCGCTTCGTCTTCGTGCGGAACCCCTATTACCACCGGGTCGACAGCAACGGGCAGCAACTGCCCTACATCGACAAGGTCAACATGGATGTGGCGGCCGGCGGGCTCCTCGCCGCCAAGGCCAATGCCGGCGAGGCCGACCTGCTGTTTCGCGGCCTCAACATGGAGGACATCCCGATCCTGCGCGAGGGTGAGCGCGCCAAGGGCTACCGCACCCATCTCTGGCCCACCGCCCGCGGCTCGGAACTGGCGCTCTACCCGAACCTGACCGTCACCGATCCGGTCTGGCGCCGGCTCAACCGCGACCTGCGCTACCGCCGCGCGCTCTCGCTCGCCATCGACCGGCGCACCCTCAACAACGCGCTGCTGTTCGGGCTCGGCACCGAGGGCAACGACACCGTCGTCGAGAAGAGCCCGCTCTACAAACCCGAATACCGCACCCTCAACGCCGATTACGACCCGGCGCAAGCCTCCCGCCTCCTCGACGAGGTCGGGCTGATCCAGCGCAATGGCGCCGGCATCCGCCTGCTGCCCGACGGGCGCGAGCTGGAGATCGTGGTCGAGACCGACGGCGAGAGCAGCATGCTCACCGACGGGCTGACGCTGATCTCCGAGTTCTGGCGTGAGGTCGGTGTCAAGCTGTTCGTCAAGCCGCAGGACCGTACGGTCCTGCGCAACCGCGCCTATTCGGGCGCCGCCGTGATGGTGGCGGCGCAAGGGCTCGACCTCGCGATGCCGACCGCCGAGATGTCCCCTGACGAGCTCGCCCCGGTCCACCAGGACACCTATGCCTGGCCGAAATGGGGCCAGTACGTCGAGACGCGGGGCAAGGAGGGCGAGGCCTGCGACATCCCCGAAGCGAAGGTCCTGATCGACCTCAACGCCCGCTGGATGGCGACCGCCGACAATGCCGAGCAGGCCAAGATCTGGGCCGAGATGCTGAGGAACCGGGCCGAGAACCAGTGGGTGATCGGCACCGTCTCGGGGGCGCTGCAGCCGGTGGTCGCCAAGACCCGCCTCCTCAACGTGCCCGACAAAGAGACCTATAGCTGGAAACCGACGGCCCTGATCGGGGTCTACCGGATGGACCAGTTCTACTGGGGTCCGAACCCCAAGGAGGCGTCGCGGTGATCCGCTACCTCGCCCGCCGCCTCCTGACCATGGCGGTCACGCTGCTCATCATCTCCGCCCTCGTCTTCGTCATCATCAAGCTGCCGCCGGGTGACTTCCTGACCAATCAGATCGCCGAATTGCGCTCGCAGGGCGAGGCGGCCTCGGTCGCCAAGGCGCAGTTCCTGATGCAGCAATACGGCCTCGACCGGCCGGTCTGGGAGCAGTACCTGCGCTGGATCGGGCTGTGGCCCAACCCGGAAGGCGCCTTCAACGGCCTGATCCAGGGCAATTGGGGCTGGTCGTTCGAGTATGACCGCCCGGTGCGCGAGGTGGTCGGCGACGCGCTGTGGCTGACCCTCGTCGTCAACCTCGCGGTGGTGATCTTCGTCCACCTGGTGTCGATCCCGATCGCGATCTACTCGGCGACGCGGCAATACTCGATCGGCGACTACGTCGCGACCTTCATCGGCTATATCGGGCTCGCCACTCCGTCCTTCCTGCTGGCGCTGGTGATGCTGTTCTACGCCAACCGCTGGTTCGAGGTGTCGATCGGCGGGCTCTACGACAGCGCCTATTCGGGCCTGCCCTGGACCTGGGACAAGATCCGCTCGCTGCTCGCCCACCTCGTCGTCCCGACGCTGGTGATCGGGTTGGGCGGCACCGCCGCGATGATCCGGCGGATGCGCGCCAACCTGCTCGACGAACTCGGCAAGCAATACGTCGTCACCGCGCGGGCCAAGGGCCTGCCGCCGACCCGGGCGCTGATCAAGTATCCGTTCCGGATGTCGCTCAACCCGTTCATCGCCGACATCGGCAACCTCCTGCCCCATCTCATCTCGGGTTCGGTGCTGGTGTCGCTGGTGCTCAGCCTGCCGACCGTCGGGCCAATCCTGCTCGCCGCGCTGAAGAGCCAGGACCAGTTCCTGGCCGGCTTCATCCTGATGTTCGTGGCGATGCTCACGGTGATCGGCATGCTGATCTCCGACCTGCTGCTCGCCTGGCTCGATCCGCGCATCCGCCTCGGAGGGGACGGTCGATGAGTCTCGAGTTGCGCGACCGGCCGCAGCACTTCGTCGATGCCGCCCCCTTCGATCCCGGCCGCACCGAGCCGGTGGGGGCGGAGAGCAGCGCCGTCGACCGCGCCTCGTCCTGGCGCCTGACCTGGTGGAAGTTCCGTAAGCACCGGGTCGCGGTGGCGGCCGGGCTGATCCTGATCGTCTTCTACGCGCTGATTCCGTTCGTCGAGGTGATCGCGCCCTACAACCCGGCCAAGCGCCACGGCGACTACCTCTACGCGCCGCCGCAATCGATCCACCTCTTCCACGAGGGCCGCCTCATTGGGCCCTACACCCATCCCTACCACTTCACCTTCAACATCGAGACCTTCCACCGCGACTACACGGTGGACCGGACGAAGGTGCAGCCGCTCCGCTTCTTCTGCCGCGACGAGGGTTATTCCTTCTGGGGCCTCGTCGACACTGACTGGCACCTCGTCTGCCCGCCGAAGGACGGGACGATGTTCCTGCTCGGCACCGACCGGCTCGGGCGCGACCTGCTCTCGCGGATCATCACCGGCACCCGGATCTCGCTCACCGTCGGCCTCGTCGGCATCGCGGTGTCGTTCGCGCTCGGGCTCTTCTTCGGCGGGCTCGCCGGCTATCTCGGCGGCTGGGTCGACAACATCATCCAGCGCCTGATCGAGATCCTGCGCTCGCTGCCCGAATTGCCGCTCTGGCTCGCCCTCTCGGCGGCGTTGCCGCCGAACTGGAGCCCGATCCTGGTCTTCTTCGGCATCACGCTGATCCTCGGGCTGCTCGACTGGCCGGGCCTCGCCCGCGCCGTGCGCTCGAAGCTGCTGGCGCTCCGCGAGGAGGATTACGTCCGCGCCGCCGAGCTGATGGGCGCCTCGAAGACCCGGATCATCGCCCGGCACCTGATCCCGAACTTCATGAGCCACCTGATCGCCTCGGCGACCCTGTCGATCCCCTCGATGATCCTCGGCGAAACGGCCCTGTCGTTTCTCGGCTTGGGCCTGCGGCCTCCGGTGACGAGTTGGGGCGTTCTCCTGAACGAGGCGCAGAACCTCGCGGCGGTGCAGCTGCATCCGTGGCTGCTGGCGCCGATCCTGCCGGTGGTGATCGTGGTGCTGGCCTTCAACTTCCTCGGCGATGGGCTGCGGGATGCGGCAGACCCGTATCATTGAGGGGGGCGGCTCGAAGTCATGACAAGCCTGGGTCGAGTGACCGCCCACGATAATACACCCTCCACGTCATCCCGGGGCCGCGCAGCGGAACCCGGGATCCATAACCGCCGACGCGGGAGGATGAATCGGCGCGCGAGCCGCTTCGTTCGGCACCGTCAGCGGTTATGGATCCCGGGTTCTCGGCTGCGCCGAGCCCCGGGATGACGCGGAGGGTTCGAACGCCATCGAGCGATAGGAAGACCAGGGGTTGCGGAACGAGCCCACACCCCCTCACCCCCCCTTCACCTGTCTCTTATACAGATAAGCGAGCCCACGGGAGAGGGA